>DFZJ01000211.1 GCA_002382045.1 Syntrophaceae bacterium UBA4059 | reverse complement strand
TTGCCCGGAGAAGGTGTGCGCCGGGACTCTGTTTTTCCTTGATGGCCAGTGAACGCATGTCCTGATAAACGGCCCTGCTGTTGATGGAAGCCAGCTTGATGGTTGCCGCTTTGCTCTGACTTGCAATGTCGCGATAGAATCCATCGGATTTGATCAGCTTGCCATTCTGGAACAGGCGCACTTCGCCAATGCCGCCGCCGGTGCTCTGTACCTGATAGCAGACTTTCACTTTCGGATTGTCGAGCTGATCCGGCAATGAAGAAATTTTCACCACAGGAGGAGGATTTTTGATCGCCTCTTCCACCGTCAGTGTTATCAGACCCGCAATATCATCCCCTTTGAGTTTTGCCGACACAATGTCCGGACGGTAAAACACGTCATAAAACTGGTCAATGCCATAGACCTTGTTGCCCCTGCGGATACTGAGGTATTCATGACCCCGGGCCGATGAGTTATAGTACCCTTCCGGGGTGATTACAATCCATTCTCCATTGCCAAAGCCAACAAACTGCCCAACCGCCTTGCCGGTTGCCGGATCCCACAACCTGACGGTTCCATCTGGACTACCGCTGGCCAGCCACGGAACCATATCGCCGACAGCCGCCGCAGTGACTCCTGCCCGATGACCAACAAAACGAAGTCCCTTTCCATCGGAGTGTTTACTCACCAAACGAAATGAGTTATCGCCATTACCCACAACAAACAGACGATCATCCGGCCTGCCCACGACCACGCGGCCGTAAGACCCGCTCTGCTTGTTTCCCTGGAGGTCGATCAGTGCTGCCTCTTTACCCATGATCGAAACGGCCTTGCTGTCGGACGTAAACTGCAACACCGCCGCTGTACCTTTTATCGGGACAACCGCTTCACTGGCCCAGTTTTTTGTGGAGAACAGTTCAAGTTTGTTCAAGGTGGAAAGCGCGAAGTGAGCGCCATCAGGCGAAAAGACAAACATCACCGACTGTGGACTGGTTGCATGGTCAACCGGAATGGATTTGATAAGCTGGTTATCCGGACGCCAGATGTTGACACTGAACTGGCCGTTTTGGTCAGCTCCGAAACTGGCAACCGCAGTGCCCAGCGGTGATATCGCCATTTTTTCAACAAACTGTTGTGTCTGGATGGTTTTCTTCCGATGTTGAACGACATCAACAATATGGACAGCGGTCCGTTTCTTATCGGTCAGCGCCGCATAGGCCCCATCAGGCGACAAGCCTGTTGCCGCTGCACGATAAGTTCTCACCAGAGCGCCCTGCTGATAATTCCAGACAAAAACCCTCTGACCGTCATCTCTGGCAGCAATTAACGGACTATTCCTGATAAAAGCAACCTGCACAATGTAGTCTCCCTTGCCGACGGAGGGAAATACTTCAATCTCGTTGCTGTCGTTACGTGTTTTTGCCACCAGCTCATCTACCTGCTTACGCGACACCCCACCCGAAAACTTGTCAACTTCCCTGCCACCATTGAACAGGATTACTGTTGGCAGGACTCTGGAAATGCCATAACGAACGACGATATCACTGCTTTTATCGACATCAATGCCGACAATTTTAATCTCGGGATACTGCTGGCTGGCCTGTTGCAGGACCGGCAGGTACATTTTGCAGGGCGCACACCAGTTGGCGTAGAAATAGGCCAGCACCGGCTGGTCAGACTTCAACACCCCCTGTTCAAAGCGCGCACTTTCTATGGTCGGTATAGAACCTAATCCGAGCGAAGCCCGGGTTGGCTGACCAGGACGAGCCGTACCCGGCGAAACGGCAGCTCTCTTCAGAGTGTAGCTGATCTGGAGGCGCTCCTTACCCCGCGCAATCTGCACCTGCACCTGATCACCCGGCAGATATTGCCTTATGGCCTCTTGCAGATCAGCAGGCGCCTTGATGCTTCGGTCATCAACCTTCAGAATGACATCACCGGGCCGCAAGTCGCCTGCGGCTGGCGTCGAAACGACGTAGGCGCCCTCAGGGGCGTTAAGACCGATGAATTGTGCGTATTCAGCCGTTACCGCCTTGATCATTAAACCAAATGACGCCCGTTCGGCGCCAAAAGCAAGCGTTCCCAAAAATAATATTAGCAAAAGACAAAAAATAAAAAATAATTTTTTCAGCATAACCATTCTACCTTTATGAGGATTATTTGCCCACCAGTTTAATAAAATCAGGGTATTGACGGACAGCATCAAACGTTGCTTCATTGCGGGCTGACTCTTTGTAGCTCGGGCTAAGCTGAATTGCTACCGTCAGATCCTGAATGGCTTTGGGTAGATCTTTCAGGAGCACGTGAATCCGGGCACGACCATAGTAGAGTGCAGCTTCTTTGGGCGCAAGCGATACCGCCTTGCCGTAGTCTTTGATGGCCAGACTATACTTTTTGAGTTTAACATAATTTTCGGCTCTAGCCTCGTAGTTATAGGACTCATCAGGTCTCAGTTCAATCAGTTTGTTCCAATCCCGGATCGACAGATCGAATTTACCGAGATTTTCATAGGTGGCGGCTCTCATCATGTAATCACTTGAAACAAACAGACCGTCCGGATCCAGATCAATGGCCCGGGTGAAATCAGCGGCGGCCGGCTCCATTTTATTGAGAAAGCGATATACATGCGCTCTTGCAGAATACAATCCGGCATTTTTCGGGTCCATCGCGATGGCGATGTTGAAATCCTCAAGCGACAAATCATACTTGCCGGCCCCCAGGTAAGAATTCGCACGCGAAGAATAATAGGATGCTTCTTTGGGATCGAGCGCGATAGCTTTGCTGAAATCGTGAATGGAGAGCTCGATGGCGTTTGGGATCGTTAGGCTCCCTGATTTGCCGTAAGGCCTGGGACGAAGCAGGGTGTAATACCGGCCGCGGTCATGATAAGCCGTTGCCATTTCTTTATTTCCCCTGGCCTTCTCAATCGCTTTGGCGAATTCGTTGAGCGCGGAATCACGTTCATTAAGCTCCTTATAAGTCCAGGCGCGAATGAGATAAGCCTCAGAATTTTTCGGCTCGATGCTCAGTATTTTGTAGTAATCGGACATCGCCTGATTTTTTTCGCTGATCCGTGCCCGGAAGTAATACGCTTCGATATTGTTCGGATCCAATTCGATGGCCCGGCTGTAAGCATCGAAAGCCCCCTGGAAATGATCGTGACGGCCTGAAACGGCATGCCCTTTTTCAATCCATTCCGCCGCGGAGAGTTTCTTGATCGATGTGTCGTAAGCCGCCTTCTGCTGATCACGGTTGGTCTCATTACCGGAAGCCATTTGTTTGCGCAGCCGCTCGACTTCACGAAGCAACTCGTCCGATTTTCGCCGCATCGCTTCGAGCTCATTGGTTTTATCGCGGTCTTTGCGCAGCTTATCAATCGACTGCGCCACTTTGTCGGTATCCGCCGTTATCTTCGACTTGAGCCAATATGAACGCCCATCCCATTTTTCTTCGATAATTTCAGTCTGGACAATGCCGGCCGTGAGCGTCGTGATCTGGTCGCGGGTAAGTTGATAGTTTTTGACTTCCGTCTCGCTTTCCAGATAAGTCCCCAATTCTTCGAGGAGAAGTCGTTTCACCTCCCGCAAAGCAATGACGCGGCTGGAGTTGCGGCTGTCGTCTTCACTGGCCTGGTAAGTGTATTCCTTAATGAAAGTCCTCGTCCCGGCAAAGACTGAAGTCGAACTGAGGATGGATATGAAAATAATTTCAAAGCAGACTACCCAATAACATAACAAACTCTTTTTACATCTGAACATATTCTCTCCAATCGTTGTTCCGGCATTATTCACAGGCGTGCGCTTAATCCATAAAACCCGTTTTTGCGCCGGTAATGGTCCCTCCGTCGTGGGCAACTGTGCAGTAGTTGCGGCCCATGCCTCTTTTCGGCACGATCAGGATAGATTCAGATTCCCGAATAATTCGATAATCTTCTTTTGAGAATTTTAATAAGTATTCTTCCACAGCCAGTCCAGCTGTCGCATACGCGCAAGCATCAGCAGCCATCCGCCTGGCCTGTGCCCAATCATAGATAAAGTAACCGCCCAACAGTCCGGTAAGCAGAACCATCCCATAAATGATTTTACGAAAAGCAGAAGAGAATTTTCGCTGGGCTGGCCTTTTGCCCGCAGACAGCCAAAGAATTTTCCGCGCCGTGTTGCGCAGCAGATAATAAAGACCAGCCATTCCCAGGATAAACAGCAGCGGCGCGCCTTTTTCACTTTCAAAGAGCGGCATAAACGGCAAAACGAAGCAGGACATAAAAAGCAAAATGGCCGGGTAACGGGCAAAACGCGCATGACGGATTAATCCCGCACCTGTCAGGACCGCGGCAAAAGCGTAAATGACGGCAAAGGCAACCGTGGCAATGCCGCCTTCGGCAACTGATCTGATATTGATAAGAACAGGAACACAAACGAAAAGCAGGGCAAAACCGATGACCCGGATCGAAGCATAGGCATTTCGTTCGTCTTGGAGCTGCTTTTTTTCTTCTTTGGTCACCCACCGGTCTTGAAAAAGCCGTAATTTTTTATTCCGGGCTTCCTCTTCCGTTAATCCATCACGAGGAATACCCCAATCCGTGTTGATCAATAAATCCGTTCGTTCGGGCTGATATTTTTTTAACAAGATGTTTCACCTTTATCTCATCGGCTGAATATTTTTACGATCTGGACATCATCCCTGTGAGGGCCTGCTGCTAAAACAGACTTCGGTAAATTCCTATGGGGATCGTTCCGATACCTTTTTTTGAAGTAAGGATCATCCTGACGACTTGCGGAAAAAAATAAAATAAGCAGGAAGACCATCAGCAAAAACAAAACCAGTCCGTTTGCTCTAAGCTTAAAGAACGCTGGAAGCAAACCGGACAGGCTGACACGTCTCTCCTCCCCGCTTTTCGGGATACTGTATACCAGTCCCAGAACAATTAACGGCCCGAGTAAAGGAAAAACAGTTACTGCCGCAATCACGTAGAATCGCCATTCGATCAAAGGCCGGTGCCCCCTGCTTTTCAATTCCGCAAAAGCACCGACAACAAGGAGCAGGCAGGAGAAAAAAAAGACAACTCCGAAAAAATGGTCCTTGCCGGAAGCGGACATCATCGCCACAAGGATAGCAGCAACGTGGCTGATCAGTCCTGTAAAAAGAGCATTTCTTCCAATGCTGGTATAGGCTATTTCAGGCATAATATAACCTTCATCACCCGACTTGTTTGATAACCACTATCCACTATCCACTATCCACTATCCACTACTGAACCCTCCCGATCGGAAAATCATTGACGCCCGTCTCAATCATCGGGTTTTGTTGACGCTTGAAGACTTCTTCGGAAAGCGTCATCACCCGTTCCTCTGTGTGCAGGGCAAGACCCTTCACGGTGATGAACCCGTCTTTCTTGAAGTCTGCCGCGCCCTGCAATCCTTCCAGAAGCACGTAGGTGAATAGACCGTGTCCTTTATATCCTTCCAGAGCCTGCTGTGTATCGGCAGAAGCGGAAAAGACGGATGAACCCACAGCCCGCTGCAGGAGTTTGACAGCCGTAGCGTCGGTGAGCCCTCTCGTCTGCTGTAATAGGGCTATCTGGATTTCCTTGCCCCCTTTGCCGGCATTGCAGGTGTCGAGGATCACCAGCTTCTTCTGCGCCGGGATACTGCCGATCAAACTCACCAGGTCTTTGTGACTCAGGGCATCTTTGCCGATATGCCGGGAGGAAAGGAGCCGGACATTGCTCGTCAGTAAAAAATATTGTTCTTCGCCATTCACCACGTCAACCATGCCGTGAGAAGCATTGTAGAAGATAAAAAGGTCATTGGGCCGGACCTTCTGCCGGATTTCCTCAAAGGTTTTGGTGATGGCTTCTTTCGTGGTTGCTTCCGGTGTGGTCAGCGTCCGAACGTCCACCTTTTCAAACAGCGGGGAGGCCACCTTCTTAAGCGTTCCCGCAAAGGCCAGAGCGTCAGGGACTGCATAGGTCAGTGAAATGGACTGGTTCCTGTATGTATTGATGCCGATCACCAGGGCATAGAGATCGGGTTTCCGCATCACGGCTCTGGACATAACGCTGATCAGGGCGGGATTCGACTCCATGGAATTCTCGCCATTGAAAGCGACAACCCGAATCTCGTTTTGTCCTTTGATCAGCGGAATCGTAAACGACAGGATCTTTTCATTGGCCGCTGCCTTGCCCTTAATGATGACGCCCCGCGTATCATTGGCCACCTGAGCGCCATTGAGATAAACGTTCACACTGCCGATCCCGCCGCCGCTGTCCGTAATTTTGAGCGTAACGGTAACGTTGTCCTGGTCCACCGAAGTGTTGGTGACGGGGGACAGGATTTGAACATCGGGCGCGGGTTTTTGAGCGGCAATATCCGTAATCAACTCGCCCTGAGGCAGCGCCTTGCCGGTAAGGGCCAGCTGGACTAACTCCGGCCGATAAAACTTTGCATAAAACTGATCGATGCCGTAGACCTGATTCCCGACCCGCACATTGAGATGCTTTGCGCCGCGAGGCGACGCATTGAAATAGCCTTCCGGCGTTATGGCCACCCATTCGCCGTCGGTGAAACTGATAAACCGGACAAGCTCCCTGCCCGTTGAAATATCCCAGATGCGGCTTATGGCACCGGGTCCGTCATTGGTGAGCAGATATCGGGAGTCGGGAGACACAGAGGTGGAATTCATCGTGCCGATCATTCTCGTCAGCGTACGCATACCGGAGAACTGTTTGATCTCCCGTCCGTCATCCGCGCTCCAAAGCCGCACAATCTCATCTTGCCAGCGAGCGAAAATATATTTGCCGTCACTTGAGTAGCCGACGAATGAGACGGATTGATCGGAATGATGATTGTTCAGCGCCTTCAGTTCCTTTCCCGACTTCGCATCCCATAGCCGGACCGTACCATCCCGCCCGCCTGATACCAGAAAACGCCCGTCCGGAGAAAAGGCCACCGATGTCACATTCCCGTTATGCCCGCGCAGACTCTTGATTTCTTTGCCGGACGAGACATCCCACAATTTTGCGGTGCCGTCAGTACCCGCAGAAGCAATCGTTTTCCCATCCGGGCTGAACCTGACGTCATAAACCCCGGTAAAGGCTCCATAGATATCGCTTCCCTTCCCCTGAATATGCCCGGTAAATGTTTTCAGCAACGCTCCAGTTAAACCGTCCCGGAGTTTGACTTGGGCATCGTTTCCTGCCGACACGAGGTAACGTCCATCAGCGGAATAGGCAACCGAAAGAACGCCGCCCGCATGTCCGGGGACAGAGAATTTCTCCTTGCCCGTTTTGAGATCCCAAAAGCGCAATGTTGCATCGAGGCTCCCCGTAACGAGTGTGCCGGTCGCAGGTGAAAAAGTGGTTGATGAAACATCCTGCTTATGACCTGTGAGGACCGTAAGGCGCTTGCCGGCCGCCATATCCCAGATGGATACGTCTTTGCGCCCGACAATGGCGGCAAGGTTTCCCTGCGGCGCAAAATTTACGCGGGTAATGGTTTGACCGCTGCCCTCAAAGCGTTGCACCTCCCGATCGGCGGGTATATCCCAAAAAGTAACCCCTCCATCAAGGCGCATCAACAAGAGCCCGTGACCGTCCGGTGTAAAGGAAATGTTTTCAAAAGGAATTGTTCCTTTTTTGGTGAGCGTTTTTATCTCCCGGCCGGTTGCTGCATCAAAGATTTTGACTGTGTCGCTGATCGAAACGATTTTGCTGCCACGACAGAATAATATGAATTTCCCATCCGGCGAAATTTGGCTTGGTTCGAATCCCCCGGGTGATGCGATAACTTGCATCAGTCTGCCGGAAGCGACATCCCAAACCCTGACCGTTCCATCGTCTTTACTAGCCGTAAGAGCGATGGTCCCATTGCCGGCAATGGCGATGAAATCAACAGAACCGGTATGCCCGCCTTTCACAGACCACAACACTCTCCCTGTCGCAGCATCCCACAATTCCAAACTGTTGTCGTGATAGGACAAGACACGGCTACCGTCCGGCGTAAATGCGGAATTGAACTTGGAAATATTCTTTTTGAATTCGCTGATGACCCTTCCGGTAAGCAGGTTCCACAGAAGGGTTGGTTTTGAGACATATCCCGCAAGCCTCATCTCTCCCGGTTCCTGAGTCAAAGCAAAGCGGCCATCCGGGGATGCGATCATTTCGGTGCGGACATCTCTCATATCCAGTCCTCCCATTTCCCGACCGGTGGCGGTTTCCCATAGCTGCACTTTCGGGCGGAGTGTATCGACAATCATGAAGTACTTTCCTCCGGGCACGAAAGTTATGGGCGGCATGACAAGATCCAGTCCCTTCTTAGTCACAGTGTAGATTGCCTGACCGCTTTGCAGATTCCACAGCCTGATGATGCCCCCGTTGATTCCCAACTCAAAGGAAACGGCGTGAAGCCCATCGGGAGTGAAGGCCAGAGAGGGGGCGGATTGGTGTCCGGATAAGGTGCGGATCTCACGACCGTTCTGCACATCCCACAGTTTGACGGCCCCACCCCAGGCGCCGGACAATAAATATTTACCGTCTGCGGACATGTCTGCGGTTTGGACCCAGGCGCTATGCCCGAGCTGAAGGAATATCTCCGGCCCCTGCTGACTTCCGGCTGGGGCAAGCTTTTCTTCGGCAAAGACAAGGCTTGTGGATAGGATGACAATCAATCCAAGCGCTATGGATAGTGTGCGGCATAGATACTTAAATCTGAGCATATTTTCTCCTATTAAAGCTTATCAACAAATCCCCTCGCCAAATTGCCAGGGTCTTGTTAATTTCCCGATCGTCTTTCCCGCGTCGTTACTTAGCACTTTCCCCTTTATTCTTTCGACGGGGCATCACGATAAGGTTATCGTCCGTAATGATAAAGACCTCTCTGGCAAATTTATCCCCCATGTTGATGCCAACCCAATATTCCACATTTCTTTTTAAGGGAGCCGGTCCGATGACGCGAGGGAACTCATCCAATATCTGCCCGTACTTTATCTGTTTGAGACTTGGATATTTCCTTTGTTTTACGGGAGTGGTCAAATCGTGGTGAAGCGCCCACATCGTGTCCCCATCGGGTTTCCCCTGTTTGGGATTGAAAACCTGCACCTGGATCGCGGCAATCTCCCGTTCTTCTTCCAACACAAAATACAAGTCATTGTCGATCATCACCACATCAACCGGAACCGGTCCGATGCAGGAGTAAAAACACAGGCCAAAAATCAACAGCGACAATATTTTCGCCAGATTCTTTATGGCTTTCATCTTAACTTTCCTCTTTCTTTTACGGCAATGCTTCAGCGCACTTGCCCGATGGGGAAGGCCTGCCCGCTGATGGAAATTGTCGGATACTGCGCGCGTTTGAATACTTTCTCCGCAAGCGCGGGCACTTCATTATCCACATAATCCGCAAGCTCGGTCGTTTTGATGTAGCCGGTTTTCCCTTTGTCCGCCTTGCCTTTTAATCCTTCAGTCAGAACGTAGGTAAACAAACCGTGTCCCTGATAGCCTTCCAGGGCTTCCTGCATGGAGGTGGAAGCCGAAAGGATGGTCGATCCCACCGCCCGGCTCAAGATCTTCAGCGCCGTGTCCTCGCTCATGCCGCGGGTCAGCATCGCCACCTGGATGGCCTCGCCCAAAGCGCCCGCGTTGCAGGTATCGATGATGATCAGTTTCTTGGTTGCCGGAATATTGGCAATCGCGTCTTTGAGCATATGCTGGGAGATGGCGTCGGTCTTGAGCTTCTCGGTCCGGAGCGACCCGACATTGGAGGTAATCAAAAAATATTCCCCTTCGTCCACCGTGCCATGGCTTGCGATGTAAAAAACAAACAGGTCATCCGGACGCAAGGCCTGAAACGATTTAATCTCCCGGATGATCGCCTCGCTGGTGGTGGCTTCGCGGGTTACAAGCTTTTTAATATGAACCTTCTCAAATAATCCTTCCGAGGCCTGCTTCAGTGTTTGGGCAAAAAGCTCCGCATCCGCCACGGGATAATTTAATTTCAATTTCGGATTTTTGAATTCATTGATGCCGATGATCAGGGCATGCATAGACGGTTTGGCAGTCGAGGCAAACGACGCGATCACTTCGTGGACGGCATCATTGCTCTGCATGGTGTTGTCGCCATTGAAGGCCACCACCCGGATGAGATTGCGCCCGTTCGCCAGCTTCAGCGTATAGTTTTTCAGAATCGTCCGGTTGTCTTTGGCAATCAGTTTGACCGCCCGGCTGTCCATCACTACAGCCGTTTTGTTCAGGTAGAGACGGATGCTCCCGATGCCGCCGCCATTGTCCTGAAGGCGCAGGGTGATCTTCACCTCATCCTTCGCTACGGTTTTCGGCGTGTCCACGATGGCCACGGAAGGCGGCTGCCGGACATCGGCGATGTTGCGGAACTCTTCGAGCGAACCGCCGGAAAGCGCAACCTTCACCAGATCCGGCCGGAAGAAAGCCTCCCGGTAATTCTCGATGCCGTAGACATTGCTGCCGATCCGGACATTCAGATACCGGTCGCCGTTTAGGGAGGCGTTGAAGTAGCCTTCCGGTGTGATGACAATCCATTCGCCGCCGGCGAAACTGACCAATTGCACGATTTCTTTTCCGGTCTCCAGATTCCATATCCGGACCGTGCCGTCATCGCCTGCCGACATCATGGATTTTCCGTCCGGCAGAAAACCAACCGACCAGATGTAACCGTGATGGCCGGAAAACACCTGCCGGATGCTTCCCGCCCCCACATCCCAGAGAATCAGTTCGTCTCCGCCGGTGAGCAACATCCGGCCGTCCCGGGAAAATACCGCGTCATACACGGATTTTTGATAGTTGCCGAAGTTGCGCAATTCCCGTCCCGTTGATGCGTCCCACAGTTTGATGGTATTTTCGTAATCCGTACCGATGCCGGAATAGCGCTGCGCGCCGGAGACCAAATGCCTGCCGCCGGGAGCAAAAGCAACCGCATAGACAAAGGACCCGTGCCGCATGGTTCGAATATTCGTCCCCGTTGCAACGTCCCATAATTTCACCTCCATTTTCGTGGCGGACGCCAGGATGCGGCTGTCCGGTGAAAACGTCGCGTCTACCTGGCCGGCATCGACCGGAAGGGTTCGAATCGGCTCCAGAGTCTGCAAATCATAAATCGCTATACTCTTGTCTCCGCCGGCTGCCGCATACCGGCCGTCCGGCGAACAGGCCAGCGCCCTGGCCACAAGCGACAGGCTGTCGTGTTTGAAGGTGGCGAGAGGATCTTTTTTTTCACCTTGCCGCACCGTCACCTGATAATCTCCGGCCGTCAGAAACAAAGGGCTCCCGGGAACAAAAGCCACGGAGACCTCATTTTGATGAGGGGCCGCGCTTTTCAGCTGGCGTCCCGTTTGCATATCCCAAAGAGCTATCGTTCCGTTTTCATGCCCGGCAACCAGGCGAAGGCCATCTTGCGATAGGGACGTCGACGACACTTTTTGTTTATGGCCTTCCAGCGTCCGCAGGCAGACCCCGCCCTGTATAGCGCCCGATGCGCCTGTGGAGGTCTCCCTGCCCTGCGCGTCCTTGGTTTTCACCTCCGCGGGCGTAAGTCTGACGATTATCTCCTGCCTGTCGCGCAGGAGGACAATGCCCAGTGCCCGACCGGGATTTGACGAAACCGCACCTTCAAACTCCGGCCATGAACGAATTTTCTTTCCTTCAACCGATAGGATGGCATCTCCTTCGGCTAGACCGGCATTGGCCGCCGCGGAGTTCGTCTGTATGCCGCCGATCACGGCGTCTTGCCGCAGGATATCCCACAGCTTCATCGTTCCGTTCTTATAGCCGGCAACGCCGCGTTTCCCGTCAGGCGAAAAGGCCACCGAGGTCACGCCATACCGTGCGCCATAAATGTAGCGCCGGTAATGATAAATGGATTGGACTTCTTTGCCCGTATCCGTTTTCCAAAGCTTCATCATGTAGTTTGCACTGCCCGACAACACATGCCGCCCGTCGGGTGAGAAAGCCACGGCATTGACCCGATCCATCCGTGCGTCGAATGTCCGAAGTTCAGTTCCCGTTTCCGTATTCCACAAAATAATCTGGTTATACTTCGCCTCCAGGACATATCGTCCGTCCGCAGAGAAAACGATGGGAATGTCTTCGTAGGAAGATTTCGCTTTAACACCGAAGCGGCGCACCTCCTTGTCCGCCTGCGGGTCCACCACGGTAAAGCCCAACTTCCCGGCGGCGGCGATATATTTTCCCTGTTGGATATAGCTTACCGCCATCACCTCTCCAACGCCGGAGGCGGCGCTTAGTTTTTTGACCAGGCCCGTTTCAACATTCCAGATGGTGATATCCCTGAGCATGTCTCCGAACAGCAAATTGCCGCCCGGACCGAAGGCGATATATTTGACCCCCAACACTTTATTGATTCGCCGGACCTCTCTGCCGCTTTGAGGGTCCCAGACTCTTATCGTCATATCATTGCCCGCCGAAACGACATACCGGCCGTCGGGGGAAAAGGTGACATAGCTGATATAACTGGTATGCCCCTGCAGGGTTCTCATTTCCCGTCCTGTTTCCGCACTCCAGAGCTTCACGTTATTGTCCATCCCCCCGGAGGCAATTATTTTTCCATCCGGTGAAAAAGCCGTAGAGTGAACCGTTGATGAGTGCCCCAGCTGAACGAAAAACTCCGGCCGGTCCGCGGCAACAGCGCTGGTTAGAATAATCAGCACAGGTAAAATGCAAAATACAGCGATAAACTTTGTTTTCATGATTTTCCTTCCTTCTTCTCAGAGAGACTGTGTTGCAATGTCATTGCGACGCGTGCCCTTCAGGGTAAGGAACGAAGTGACTGAAGCAATCTCATATAAAACCGGAAACAAGAGATTGCCACACCCCCTGCGGGCGCTCGCAATGACAAGGATATCGAGACACAGTTTTAGAACAAGAGGCTGCAGCCCCTTGCTATACCTGTTCTTACTACAAGCCATGAGCTGTGAGCTGCAATCCATCCACCATCAACTATCAACCATCCACTACTTTACTTTCCCAATCGGAAACGCCTGACCGCTGATGGAGATGGTCGGATACTGGGCGCGTTTAAAGACTTTTTCCGCCAGGACTGGCACTTCGTTGTCCACATAATCAGCAATATCCGTCGTCTTCACATATCCCGTCTTGCCTTTATCCGCCTTGCCTTTCAATCCTTCAGTCAGAACATAGGTAAACAGGCCATGGCCCTGATACCCTTCCAGGGCTTCCTGCACGGACGTGGAGGCTGAAAGAATCGTTGAACCCACCGCCCCCGGCTCAAAATCTTCAGCGCCGTGTCCTCGCTCATGCCGCGCGTCAGCATCGCTACCTGGATCGCCTCACCTAAAGCGCCCGCGTTGCAGGTGTCAATGATAATCAACTTCTTGGTGGCCGGGATATTGGCCAGGGCTTCTTTCAGCATATGCTGCGAGATGGCGTCGGTCTTGAGTCTCTCTGTCCGGAGCGATCCCACATTTGAAGTAATCAGAAAATATTCCCCTTCGTCCACCGTCCCGTGGCTGGCGATATAAAATACGAACAGATCGTCCGGGCGCAGGGCCTGAAAGGATTTGATCTCCCGGATGATGGCCTCGCTGGTGGTGGCTTCCGGCTTGGTCATTTTTTTGATCGTCACCCGGTCAAAGAGACCTTCCGATGTGCTGCGGAGCGTGGCGGCAAAAAGGTCAGCATCCGCTGCAGAATATTGAAGCTTGAGTTTCGGATTTTTAAATTCGTCAATCCCGATCACCAGCGCGTATAAAGACGGTTTTCCCGACTGCGCATAGGTCGCCACGACTTCCAGCATTGTTTCATTGCTCTGCATGCTGTTGTCGCCGTTAAACGCCACAGCTTTAATGATATTCTTCCCTTTCATCAGTTTGAGCGGGTAGGCTTTTAAAACCGGTTGCCCGGCCTTCTCCCGGATGATCACGGCCCGGCTGTCCATCACCACGGCGGTGCCGTTGAGATACAGGCGAATGTCGCCGATGCCGCCGCCCTGATCCGTCAGGTTCAGCCGCACAGTCACTTCATCCGTATTCACGGAGACAGGCGTATTTACGATCTGCACGGATGGCGGCTGCTTGATGTCGCCCAGCTTGCGGAAGTTCTGAAGTGATCCGCCGGCAAGCGCTATCTTCACCAGATCGGGGCGGAAAAACGCCTCGCGGTAGTTTTCGATGCCGTAAACCTGATCATTGACGCGCACGCTAAGGTAGCGCTCCCCTCCGGGGGACGCATTGTAATAGCCTTCCGGCGTGATGACGATCCACTCGCCGTCGGCAAAACTGATAAATTGCGCAGATTCTTTTCCAGCGCGAAGATCGTACTGACTCGCGGAAATCCATTGCTGGGCCCAGGCTGTATGCCCGTCAGCATTCAGCACCACACCGGTGAGAGGGCGATCCACCGCAATGGCTGCGCCTTTTTTGCCGGTTGCCGTATGCCACAGCGAAAGCTCCGGGAAAGTCAAATCTGCCGCAACCAGAGTCTTGCGGTCTTGTGACACATCAAACGAAGCGGTGTAAATATGATCCGCATAACGTTTGAGCAGTTTGCCGGTTGCGGCATCAGTCACATAGAAGTTTCCATACAAATCGGCGGCATAAACATATTGACCGTTGGCGGAATAAACCGACAAGTTGGCGCCCTTGATGCTTTCCATCTTCCTGACGCGGCGACCGGTGGAAGTCTCCCAGATCGCATCACTGGACAGCAGATGCGCTCCGTCCGGCGAAAATGCCACCCAGTAGCCGGGCCCGCCCGGGGTTTGAAAATCCAGCACCTTTGTGCCCGTGGCCGCATCCCATTGTCGGGAGCCACAGGCCAGATGACGGCTGTCGGGCGAAAACGCCAGCAGGCCGCTGCCGAAGTTTACGAAGTTGCCGGCTAACAGTTCATCATAAAATGGGGGCGTAGCGTTCGCTTTGAACTCGGAAACCTTTTGGCCGTCCTGCAGATTCCATATTTTTATCATGCCGAAACGGGCCAGCGACGCGGCATAGCGATTGTCGGGTGAAAAAGCAACCGCAAGAATCATCTCCTTTTGCGCCGCCTGGACGCTTTTCAAAAGCGCGCCGCTTCCGATGTCCCAAAATTGCACGGCCCCCGTGGTGTCGCCTGTTACGGCATAGCCGCCTTTCGCGGAGAGGGCCAGAGACGAGATTTCACCGGCGGCGGCGCCGGCTAATGAGACGCCCGGACGCGCGTTTGCCGCATCAAAGGTTTGCAGGGTTTTACCCGCGGGCGCGACAATCCTTTTGCCGTCGGGGGTGAGCAGTCCGAATTTTGCGGGATACCGCCGGATCTCGCGGCCGTCTTGAATATTCCACAGGCGGATATCCGAATCGTAGCGATTCTTAGTCAGGACGGTCTTTGTATCGGCGGATGCGGATATCGACAGCACGGCGCCGCTTTGGCCGAAACGACCCAGGACTTTCCCCGAGACAATATCCATCAGATTGTTCCTGCGGAAATCATCTGAATAACCGCCCGTCTTTTTGGGTGCGCCCCCCGGTTCAAAGAGCTTTTGTTCGCGGCCGGACGCTTCCTGCCAATCGCGTGCCAGAAGATACCTCCCGTTGCTGGAATAGCTCGCGAAATTTACATTCACATAACTTTGAATTTCACGCCCATCGAGGGCCAGAATTTTGATGGCATCCCCCGTTGTCTTTTGCGAATAGGCAATGAGCAAACGCTTACTGTCCGCCGAAAAGCCCAGAGACCGGATGAAGCCGGGAAATTTGAAAACCTGCATTTCGGCGCCGCTGGCGATATTCCAGAGGCGCACATCAACGACGTAATCTTTCCAGGAGGAACTCAGCAGATATAAGCCATCCGGAGAAACGACAGCTTTGGACACTTCGCCTGCATGCCCCGAAAAGGTCCGGTGCAGACTGCCGGAAGAGAGATTCCACAATTTAACAGTTCGGTCATAACCGGCGGAAAAGGCCTGCTGTTGATCCGGCGTCAATCCAACGGTGGTCATGCCACCGCGATGCGCGTCAATCGTTTTGAGCAATAGCCCGCGCACGGCGTCCCAGAGTCTGAGCTGTCCTTCGAAAGAACCGGTCAAAAGATAGCGGCCGTCGGACGATGCCGCCGCCGCATAAGCCGAGGAGACATGGCTTTTGAGCGCCGACACCTCTTTGCCGCTGGCGATATCCCAGGTGCGGATCGCGCCTTTATCGTCGCCTGCGAGCACATGCCGCCCGTCCGGCGTAAAACGGACAAACGTCACGGGGCAGTCGTGCACGAAGGAGTGGATTTCTTTTTGCTGCTCGACATCCCAGAGCTTCATGGTGTTGTCGCGACTGCCGGACAGAGCATATTTATGGTCGGAGGACAAGGCCAGGGCCTCCACTGCTTTTTGGTGTCCTGTGAAAACGGCTTCAGCGCGCCCCCGTTTTAAATCCCAGAGGCGGACGGTTTTGTCGCGGCTGCCCGAGAGCGCATAGCGGTTGTCCGACGAGAGAGCCAACGCGTCGATCAGATCTTCATGTCCGGTGAGCGTGGCCAGAATCCGGCCTGTGGCAATGTCCCAGAGCATGATTTTTTTGTGCTTGCTCTTCATCATGGATTCGCCGGCGTCTTCGCGCACGGTGGAGAGCATCAGCCGTCCGTCAGTCGAAATCGCATTGCGAAAGCCGAAGTAAAAGCCCAGAAAACTACTGATCTCGCCGGTTTTCGGCCGTGCAACGGTTTGAATGACCCGCTCCCGGGCCATGTCGACGTTATAGAGCTTCATACCGACAATCACCCGCAGCACGGAGCCGTCGTAAGTGATGGCCTGCTCGTTTACAGAGCCGCCGAATTCCCCCACGGCAAACTCCCGAAGCCGCCGTCCGGTCTTGATCTCCCAGACACAGATGTTGCCATTGTCGTTGAGAGAAAAAAACCTGTCATCATTAATGAGGGCGGCGAAGAGAATATCTTCACTCTCCTTGAACGTCCGGATCAGCTTGCCTGTTGCCGCTTCCCACAATTTGATGCTGTTGTCATCGCTCCCGGAAAGAACGAACTTGCCGTCCGGTGAAAATTCCACGGTATTGATGGACGACGTATGACCGAGCTGGACGAAGATTTCCGGCCCCTGCCTGCCGTCAGAGGCGACAGGATTCTCCGCGGCAAAAACCAGACCGGGGAGGACCAATAGGATCGCGATGAGGCTAAACCCCATCACAAGCGGACAAAATGGATTTTTATTCAAGAACATATAAGCGCCTGTTGTTGTGTCAGCGGTATTCCCACCTTGGTATAGGCTATTTCATGCGTCATCTTATTTCTTTCTACGGGACGTGGGCCCGGTCTCTTCCAGAATCATCGGAACGTTGTTCTTCGCCTTTTCAAATACCTTCATATGATACTGACCACCCGCCCGGAAAGGCCCGCTCAGACGCAGCATCACCTGATGAAGCCCGTATTCAATGACCATTTGATGGTCGCGCAGAACCGGTTGACCAAACCCGATGGAATATAACCAGTCGGCTTCATACCCGAGGAAAACACAGGCCACAACATATTTCTCAAAATCCATCTCCGGCGCGGGCTTTTCCAAGGCGCGAGCCCAGAGCTCGGACCATTCCTTTTGCGTCTCCACCACTTTAATAAACGGATCTTTTTGTTTTGAAACATTACCCTGCCATTCCATCCCGAGATAATCCCTGCCCGCCCCGCCTTTTTCCAGCAGGCTCACCAAAGCAGGATTGGAACCCTCCACGGCATAAGTCCAGGCCGATTTACCTTCTTTATCTTTCAGGGATAACCTGCTGCCACTCGCCATAAGCACTTTGACCATATCCGCGTTGCCTTTTTTCACCGCCATCATCAAAGCCGTTTCACCCTTATTGTTGGCCGCGTTGATATCCGCACGGCGGGCGATAAGATACTTGACGTTGGACAGATTCGATTCGTTAAAAGACATGACCGCTTTCATTAAAGCGGTATGTCCTTCGTCATCTCTGAGATTAACATCCGCGCCTCTGCTCACCAGAAATTTCACCAGGGATAAATCGCCGTCTGCAGCAAGCATCAGAAGCGTTCCCCCCGCAAAGCCGCGCATGTTCACATCCGTTTTTTTAGTCATCAGCAATTGGAGAATCTCCAGATGACCGGCAATCACTGCTGAAAAGACGGCGCCCTTTCTATCAAAGCTGCCGTTGTTTTTTACGAGCGCTTTGACGATTCGGACATTTTTTGCAGCGATAGCCTTGGAAAGCGCCGTATCCCCGTATTTTGATTTTTTATTAATATCCACTCCGGCTTTCAAAAGCGCTTCCACTAAAGGGGCATGGCCCTTCTCACAGGCGATCATCAAAGCCGTCATTTGATTTTTATCCACCGCATTGACGTCCGCACGATGAGTCATCAGTAATTTGGCAATCTCCGTACTTCCGTCACTTGCCGCCATCATCAGGGCTGACTGCTCATCATCATATTTATCGTTTGCTCCGGCGCCGTGCTTTAATAATACGTCGACCACTTCTTTCTTTTTGCCCATGATCGCGTAGATCAGAGCGTCGCCTTTGCTCATATTCTTGACATTCACATCAGCACGATTTCTTAAAAGCTCCCGGACGACGCCGATATGTCCCCTGGTCGAAGCATAGATCAGCGCCGTGTTGTTCCGGCCGTTTTTAGCATTGACGTCAGCGCCCTGCTTCAATAACACTCTGACGATTTCCAGTTGATTGCCATCGGCCGCAACCATCAAAGGCGTGCTCCCGCTTGGCATCCGGAGGTTTACATCCTCGCCTTTAGCGATCAACTCTTGAACCTGATCCAAACGGCCTTCCCTGATCGCCTTAAATAAAGGATGAACCACGGGATCCGAAGCTTTCGGCAATGATTGGCCGCGTGCCTTTTTCTCCAGCAGCTGTGTAATGTATTCCAGCCCTTCCTTTTTCGCCAGAGACAGAGCCGTTTCTCCATCTTTGTTTTTCAGATCCAGTCTGGCGCCTTTGTCCAGAAAAGTCTGTACCCATGCGGCGTCCCCCTGCATCACGGCAAGCATCAAAGGCGTACGGCCCGTTTTCGTCCACGATTCATCCTGAACATTCACATCCGCGCCGTTTTCCAAAAGGATATGGATTGTTTTTGTTTTGTCACCGGTGGCGGCGGAAGTGAAACGCCCCCAACCGCTTGCGGCCAGCAGCGGCGTGAGCCCTTTACCCCGGGCATTGACATCAGCGCCCTTGTCAATCAGATACCGGACAACATCCGCATGGCCCATGCTTGATGCTTCCAGCAGGGGCGTTCGGTCGCCTGTTTCTTTACCGGCATTAACGACGGCGCCATGTTCGACCAGCAATTTGACGATTTCCAGATGACCGCGCAATGCGGCAGCCAGCAAAGGTGTATCACCGGTCTGTCCTCTTTGATTGACCTCCTGCCGGCTTACGGTTGACGGGGTGTCGGTCAGAATAGCTTTTACCTTTTGCAGGTCGTCTTTTTTAATCGCTTCCAGAAGCGGAAAGTCAGGCGGCGGCATACGGCTGTCGGCTGAACTCATGGCCGGCAGGAATACAAAAATCAGCAAAAAAAGAATCTCGAAAATATTCCGTCTGTTTTTCATTGACATTCTCCATGTTGTTCAGATAGTTATTTACCGGAGGACTTCTCTAATTTTAACGGAAATATCTCTTAAAGAAAATGGTTTGGAAATAAACCAGCAGAAGGGTAAAACAAAACGACGCATTCTCAACATATTCCTATCCTTTTCGAGAAAAGTATATGTCACGCCATTTTGTAAGTCAATTCAATAATCAGCCGCTAAACCTGGTGAGAGAACACAGCCATGACAGCTAACCCATTTTTTTATTTGGTCGGGGCGGGGTGATTTGAACACCCGACATCTTGCTCCCAAAGCAAGCGCGCTACCAAGCTGCGCTACGCCCCGATTATTTTGATTTTATATCTTTACTCAGATGGCTTTTCAATTTTGCAAATGCCTGCCCCCGGTGGCTGATCTTATTTTTAATCTCCGGGGGCAATTCCGCTGCCGTTTTATTCAAATGTAATGAAAGGAAAATCGGATCATAGCCGAATCCGTTTGTTCCCCGCCTTTCGTCAATAATCCGGCCCTGCCACTGGCCTTCAAAAGCATCATAATGGCCGTCTTGATGGTACAACACTAAAGCGCAAAAAAAAGACGCTGTTCTTTTCTCATCGGGCACATCTTTTAACCTGGCCAGAAGTTTGACGTTATTATCTTCGTCCGTCGCATCTTCACCCGCGTAGCGCGCGGAATAAATACCCGGCGCTCCTTCGAGAATGTCCACCTGCAGACCGGAATCATCCGCCAGGACGGTTTCACCGGTGAATTCGGAAATACTTTTTGCTTTTTTCAAAGCATTTTCGAGATAGGTTTGACCATCCTCCACAATTTCCGGCAACGATTTAAAATGGTTCAGGGACACTAATTCAATATCCATTCCGGCCAGCATTTCGCTTATTTCTTTGACCTTGCCTTCATTTTTTGTCGCGAAAACAATTTTCATGGTCTTAAAGAGCCTGTTATTTCCTTCTGGCGCGCAATGATCTTGTCAATGCCTGCACAAGCAAGGGCAGTCATCTCGTCGAGTTGACTTTTATTAAACGGAACGTGTTCAGCCGTACCCTGCACCTCAATAAACAAGCCCCGGCCGGTCATGACAAAATTCATATCAACCTCCGCCTGAGAGTCTTCTTCATATTCCAGATCCAGCATCACCTGATTTTGCACAATGCCGACGCTGACCGCCGAAACAAAATCATTGACGGGAATGTCTCTAACCAGCCCCTGCTCTTTCATATTTTTAAATAAATCGACCAAAGCCACAAAAGCGCCGGTAATCGAAGCGGTTCGGGTTCCTCCGTCCGCTTGAATAACGTCGCAATCGATGTAAATGGTTCTTTCGCCGAAAGCGGTTAAATCCGTCACCGCCCGGAGCGACCTGCCGATCAGCCTTTGAATTTCATGGGTCCGGCCCCCCAGTTTGCCGCGCGTCGCTTCACGCGCCGACCGTGTTTGGGTGGACATGGGCAGCATGGAATACTCGGCAGTCAGCCAGCCCTTCCCGGTATTTTTTAAAAAAGGCGCCGTCTTATCTTCCAGGGATGCCGCACACAGAACTTTCGTGTTGCCGAATTCAACCATGACGGAACCCGGAACATTGCGCAAATATCCGTTGGTGATACGGACAGGCCGAAGCGCATCAAATTTTCTATTCTGACTTCTTTTGAACATAGAATTCCTAAAAGAACGCCTTGATGCTCCTGGCCAGAGCTTTGGCAATTTCCGCTTGCGTTTTCTCCGACGTCAACTTTTTCTTTTCATCGGGATTGGTGGCAAACCCCAGTTCAACCGTCAGCACAGGAACGACCAAACCTTCCGCCAGCGGTACGACGGCTTCCCTCAGTCCCCTTCCCTTACGCGGGAACAAACCGTCAAGATTTTTTTGCACCAGACGCGCCAGTTTTACCGTATCATTCAGATATTGGCCGGCGTTTGCCTGATTTGTCTTCGCACCTTTGGGAGACGCTTCAAGGCCTTTGAAACCGGGATAATACAGTTCGAACCCTGATGAATGCTTACCGAAACCGGCGTTCACATGCAGGCTCAAAACCATGGCGGGGTTTATTTTCGCTATGCTTTTTTTTCGATCATCCACTGACAGGGTTTTGTCCGAATCCCGAGTCAGAATCACTGCCAGATTGCCTTCTTGATCCAGTTCCTTCTTTAATGCCAGAGCCATGGCCAGTGTTAAATCCTTCTCAGCGACTTTGGCAACACCCAGGACACCCGAATCCTCACCGCCATGGGCCGGATCAATAACGACAATCTGCTTTCCGGTCTGAGCATGAATCAAAAAGCCCGGAAGGCACAGCATCAGAACGGAAAAAAAGACGACGGTATATTTTGGCCATTTATGAAACATGATTTCACCTATTTTAAAATGTTATCTTCCACCTTAGTCAGGTTGGGCCTGCTTATAGCAGAGTAGATTTGTTTGTCAACAGACAAATGGAACTATTTGTTATTCTCAGGCTTTGCGTATCCTTTCAATAGAACGGACAATTTTTAGCTGCCGGATGGCTGAAAAGATGGAATTGAGCTGCTGGGTATCATAAACATCAATGACAAATTCGCAGTTGGCGATCATATCCGTCGTTTCGACCTGGGCAAAGCTGATATTAACATCAAAGGAAGTGATGACGGAACTCACTTCCGTGATCACGCCTTTGCGGTCATTGCAGACCACTTTGATATGCACCGGATAGGCGTGTTTCTGTCGGACATCCCAGTTGACATCCACAATCCTTTCGGCGTCAAGTCTTTTCAAATGCGGACAATTTTGCGTGTGCACCGTAATGCCTCTTCCTCGGGAAATGTACCCGGATATCTCATCTCCGGGAATCGGGTTGCAGCACTTGGCAAACTTCACCATGACGTCGTCGATCCCGGTAAGACTGATCCCCAGAGAGGGAGAGGCAGCAGATTTTTTCTTTTCCTTCTCCGGAAGTTTTTCAGTTTCTTTCGGCGCTTCGGCAACCAGAAAATGATTCACCACCTGCCGGGATGAAATTCGACCATAACCCACCTGGGAAATCAGATCATCCAGTGTCAATAAGGAATGTTCCGTCAGAATTTTTTTAATCTCGTCTGATTTAATATAATTGGCAAATTTCAGATTGTTTCTTTTGAATTCTTTTTCCAGCAAATCCTTGCCCAGCGCCAGAGAACTGTTTTTTTCCTCCAGATTGATCCAGTTGCGGATCTTGGAAATGGCCCGCGACGTCACCACGTATTTCAGCCAGTCTTTGCTGGGATGGTGACCCGCCTGCGTAATAATTTCCACCCGGTCGCCGTTTTGCAGCTGGTAACGGAGCGGCACAATATTACGATTGACTTTGGCCCCGGTACACTTATGCCCGACATCGGTATGAATGCTGTACGCAAAATCAATGGGCGTCGCGCCTTTGGGAAAAGATTTCACATCGCCTTGCGGTGTAAAAACATAAACTTCATCCGGAAACAGCGCCATTTTCAGGTTGGACATGAACTCTTTCGGGTTTTTGATATCCTGCTGAATCTCCAGAGCCTCTCTCAGCTTTTTGATCTGATTGTCTTCATGGTCATGGAAAGCCCGCCCTTCTTTATAGCGCCAGTGAGCCGCAATGCCCTTTTCCGCCCATTCATGCATCGCCCGGGTTCGAATCTGAATTTCAACTCTTTCCCCGTAGGGGCCGATGACTGCCGTGTGCAGGGATTGATAGTTGTTCGCCTTGGGCATGGCGATATAGTCCTTGAACCGGCCGGGAACCGGCTTCCATAAGGCGTGTACGATGCTGAGCGCTTCATAACAGGTTTTATCAAGGTCGGAATCCATGATAATACGAAAAGCAATGACGTCATAAACCTCGTCAAAATTGATGTGCTGTTCATGCATTTTTTTGTAAATGCCGTATAAATGTTTTGCCCTTCCTTCGACTTCGGCGTTAATGGCTACTTTTTCCAGTTCTTTAAAAATGATGGTCTTCACTTCTTCCGTGTACCGGTTTCTCGACTCCTGGGATTTGGCAACACGGGTGGCTATTTCATTGAAGGCATCCGGTGAAATATACTGAAAAGCCAGGTCTTCCAGCTCCATCTTCATCCAGTTAATCCCCAGACGATTGGCGAGCGGAGCATAGACATCCATCGTTTCCCGCGCGATGTAAATCTTCCGATCCGGCTTTTGATACTGAAGGGTTCGCATGTTGTGAATACGGTCGGCTAATCGAACAAGAAGGATGCGAATATCGGCAGACATCGCCAGAATCATCTTTCGGAAATTTTCGGCCTGTCTTTCTTCCTGTGAGCCGAATGAAATACGGCTGAGTTTGGTAAGCCCATCCACCAGGAAAGCAGCGTCTTTGCCGAATTCCCGTTCAATCTGTTCTTTGGTGGTCAGGGTGTCTTCAATCGTGTCGTGCAAAAGGCCGCTGATGATCGTGGCCGAATCCATCTTCATATCAACCAGGATTCCGGCCACTTCCATGGGATGTGTCAGATAGGGTTCGCCGGATAAACGCACCTGCCCCTGATGGACCCCGGCGGAGTAAATATAAGCTTTTTGAATCATCTCCAGCTCTTCGGCTGTCAGATAGGCCTGAGCTTTATCAAGAATATCGTTGATTCTTAGCATGATGATTCCCAGTCCAATGCGCAGCGATCAACGGGCTTCATTTATTGCGGAAGCGATGATCTTTCGGACTTCTGAAACAATATCCTGCGTCGCATAAAGCCTGCTCTCGCCGGTTCTGCGCATTTTCAACTCGACCTGACCCTGTTTGAGATTCTTGGGACCCACGACAATCCGGAGCGGAATGCCGATCAGATCGGCGTCCTTAAATTTCACCCCCGCCCGTTCATCGCGGTCATCGAGAATCACCTCCACACCCGAAGCCTGCAATTCGGCATAAATATCCTCCGCCGCCTTCATGACGTCGGATTCGTTGATATTCACGGGCGTGACAATCACCGTATAGGGCGCAAGCGGCATGGGCCAGATCATGCCGTTTTGATCGAAATTCTGTTCAATGCAGGCAGCCACCGTCCGGCCGATCCCAATGCCGTAGCAGCCCATAATCATGGTTTTTTCTTTGCCGTCGCGATCCAGGTAAGCGGCTTTCATGGCTTTGCTGTATTTTGTTCCCAGTTTGAAAACATGGCCGACTTCAATGCCACGGACAAATCTAATCGCGCCCTGGCATCGCGGGCAGGCATCACCCGGCGTGGAAACACGTAAATCGGCATAAGCTTCAACCTGGAAATCCCGTCCGATATTGACATTTTTCAGATGACAATCTTCCCGGTTGCCGCCGGTCACCAGATTCACAAGGTTCATAATGGAATAATCGGCAATGACTTTGACTTGAATGCCGACGGCGCCGGCAAAGCCGCGGGGCGCACCGGTGGCTTTCATAATCATTTCATCATCGGCGAGTGTAAGTTCGGCAGCCCCCAGATAGTTTTTCACCTTGATTTCGTTAACGTCATGATCGCCGCGAATCAGCACGGCGCAGGGCTTGCCGTCTGCGTTGAAAATCAGTGTTTTAACAATCTGCTGGGGTGATACGTTCAGGAAAGAACTGACTTCATCAATGGTGCGCACATTCGGTGTTTCAATGCTTTCCATCGGCAGCCAGTCTTTTTCCGACACCGCGGTCTTTTCCGGCTGGGCGATTTCGGCCTTTTCGAGATTGGCGGCATAGTTGCATTTTTCACAAAAAACAATCGCGTCCTCGCCTGATTCCGCCATGACCATGAACTCATGCGAGAAACTTCCGCCAATGCTGCCGGAATCCGCTTCTACCGGACGGTACTGCAAACCGCAGCGGCGAAAGATATTGTTATAGGCGGCAAACATTTTCTGATAGCTTTTTTCCGCGCCCGCTTCGTCCGCGTCAAAACTGTAGGCGTCTTTCATGCCGAATTNNTTGCGCGGCAATTGCCGGTAGGTTTTAATATCATGACGCACCAGATCCGTGATGACCTCTTCATGCGTTGGCCCCAGACAATAGTCCCGGTCATTACGGTCGCGAAATCTTAAAAGCTCCTTGCCATAGTGCGTCCAGCGTCCGGACTCCTGCCATAGCTCCGCAGGCTGCACCATGGGAAGATGAACCTCCTGAGCGCCGGCTTTATTCATTTCCTCGCGGATAATCTGTTCTACTTTTCTAATGACGCGATATCCCAGCGGCAGGTAGGCGTAAATGCCGCTGGTCAGTTTTCTGATCATTCCCGCCCGAATCATGAGCTGATTGCTGACCACCTCGGCGTCGGACGGCACTTCCCGCCCGGTGGGCAGGTGCATTTCCGAGTAACGCATGAACCCTCCTTATTTTTCATTGTCCAGGGATGCTATTTCTTCGAGCAAAACCGGGACAAAATCTTTTTCTTCGACTTTTTTATAAGCCACGCCTTTTTTAAACATCATTCCAAACCCGTGACCACCCGCGATGCCGATATCGGCTTCCGCCGCTTCACCGGGTCCGTTGACCACGCAGCCCATTAAAGCAACTTTGATATATTTTTTCCGCTGCGCGAGCGCTTTTTCGATTTTTTCCGTTAATCCCAGAAGATCAATCTGGCAGCGTCCACAGGTCGGACAGGAAATGATTTCCGGACCGACTTGACGGATTTTCAACGCCCGCAGAATCCCATAAGCCAGCGGCATTTCCAAAAGCGGACTTCCGGTAACGGAAACTCGAAGGGTATCACCGATCCCGTC
The DNA here is from genome assembly GCA_002382045.1 of Syntrophaceae bacterium UBA4059. Classification (GTDB taxonomy): domain Bacteria; phylum Desulfobacterota; class Syntrophia; order Syntrophales; family Smithellaceae; genus UBA8904. The sequence continues at coordinate 5,780 of DFZJ01000211.1, read as the reverse complement.
ATAGAGCAGCGGGCCGATGCCCAGGGCGGACTTGATCGCAGCATGGACAACCGTTCCCGCTTCCGTCACGCCCAGATGCAGGGGATAATCCGTTTTGGCGGCAATCAGGCGATAGGCCTCCATCATCATCGGCACATCCGATGACTTGAGCGAAAGTTTGATTAAATCAAATCCCATATCCTCAAACATTTCAATATTGCGCATTGCGCTGGCGCAAAGGGCTTCGGCAGTGACACCGCCATAATCCAAAACAAGATCTTTCTGCAGGGAACCGGCGTTAACACCGATACGGATAACAGTTTGCCGCTCTTTGGCTACTTGGACAATTTCAGCAATTTTGTTCTTAACAATATTGCCGGGATTGATGCGAATGCCGTCCGCGCCATTTTTGATGGCGTCAATGGCCAGTTGATGCTGAAAATGAATATCCGCAATGAGAGGAATGTTAATGCCTTTTTTAATCGCCGGTATCGCGAGGGCGGCTTCCTCATCCGGAACGGCCACACGAACAATTTCACAGCCGGCTTCCTGCAAGGCAATGATCTGATTAACCGTCGCCTCAACATTCCGCGTATCCGTGTTGGTCATGGATTGGACCACAACGGGTGCGTTCCCTCCTATTGTAACGGATCCGATATGAATTTCCTTTGCTTTTCTTCTCATCTTCGAACCGCTTCCCATAAGCCTTACCTCACTTGAAAGTTACCAGGACTGTCGGGGATTATCTTCCCAGCCAGCAATGGAGACAAAGCTGATCCGCAGGCAGACCAATCGCCTCAATCATATCTTCTATGGTCATATATTTCAAAGACGTCACATTGATATCACGCCGGATCCAGTCAATCATTTTCGCATGCTTTGATGATGCCGTGTCGAGATAATCAGATGGATCTTCAACAACTTTCCCTTCGAGCGCGCGCATGGCTTTATGGCAGGCCAGTTCAGCCGTCGTTCTGGTTGAAGACGCATAAATGCAGGGAAACATCAGCGGCGGACAGGCGGGCCGAATATGGATTTCCTTCGCGCCATTATCCCATAATTTTTTAACCGTTAAATTTTTTAACTGTGTGCCCCGAACAATGGAGTCGTCACAGATAATCATCCGGTTGCCGTTGATCACTTCGCGGACGGCGGAAAGTTTCATGGTCGCGACCAGATCGCGAATTTCCTGTGTGGGAGGCGTGTAGCTTCGACCATAACCGGGTGTGTACTTTACCAGAGGACGCCGGTAAGGAATGCCGGATTCCATCGCGTAGCCGATGGCGTGACCAACGCCGGAATCGGGGACACCGGCGACAAAATCCGCCTGAACGTCATCGCGCTTGGCTAAATAACTGCCACAGCGTTCCCGGGTCCGCTCCACGCTGACGCCATCATAGGTGGAGGAAGGTGAGCCCGTATAAATCCACAAAAACGAACAGATCTTCTTCTGGCTTCCCTCCGGCTTGAGTTGTTTGATGCCGTCGGTGGACAGCAGGGCAATTTCCCCCGGTCCCAGAAACCTTTTCAATTCATAACCAAGATTTTCAAAAGAGCTTGCTTCAGTGGCAACGACATAGGACTTCTTGCTGATGTCCTTGCTCTGACCCAGCGCCAGGGGAAAACGACCAACCTTGTCCCGGGCGGCATAAATACCTTCCGGTGTCAGGACTAAAACACAGATCGACCCTTCGATAATACCCCGCATGGAGGCAATGCCTTCGACAATATTATCTCCGCGATTAATCAGGGAAGCGACAATTTCCGCGTTGTTAACGCCGCCTCCGGCCATTTCCGTAAAGGAGGCGCCTTCATTGAGCAGTTCGCCGACCAGTTCATTTTTATTGGTGATCAAGCCTGTGGCCACCACCGCATAAATACCAAACTTGGAACGGAAAATCAGCGGTTGCGGGGACTCGTCGTCAATAGCGCCAATCCCTGTGTGCCCCTCCATCTTTTTATAATCATCCACAAATCGCGATTTAAATTGGGCCTGAGATATGCCATGAATAGTATTATAAAAACCTTTGGCGCCAAAAACGGCCATTCCCCCGTGCTCTGTCCCCAGATGAGAGTGATAGTCCGTTCCATAAAAGAGTGTCTGAACACAACTGTCTTGTGCCACTACTCCAAAGAGACCTCCCATTTTACCCTTCCTTCCTGCTACTTCCTGTTAATGTTGGTATTATATTTTTCCATCAATTTTTGATGCACATTTTCCGGGACAAGACCCTTAACTGATCCGCCCAGACTGGCCACTTCCTTGATGAGGTTGGAGCTGGTGTAAAACCACCTGAATCCACTCATGAGAAAGACCGTCTCGATATTTTTTGTCTGTCGGCGGTTCATCAGAGCCATTTGAAATTCATATTCAAAATCGGAAAGAGCACGCATGCCCCGCAAGATCGTACTGGCGCCGGAGCTTTTGAGATAATCGATGAGCAGGCCGTCATGAGAATCCACTTGAATTCTCTCGTAATTTTGAAATATTTCCCGGATAAACTGACACCGCTCTTCTACTGAAAACAGCGATGTTTTCCTCGGGTTATTGGCGACCAGAACAATAATTTCATCAAAGATTCTGTTGCCCCTTTTAATAATATCCACGTGGCCGTTGGTAATCGGATCAAACGAGCCCGGGTATATCGCAACTTTGCTCTCAAATTTCTCCTGCGTCATGCACTTTCCACCCTGATAAAAGTTAATAAATTGTCGCCGTATTTTCTCTGATCCGCCACAGACCATCCATCCGGCAGCGTTTTTATTGGTTCGCGAACAGAATGTTGAAAAACAATAATACCTTCTTTTTGTAAAACAGGATATTCATTCAACGCACTGAGCGTTTTTCCGATAAACCCCTGATGATAGGGAGGATCAGCAAATATCACATCAAATCTGCAATTTTCCCCATAAAGATCACGCAGGGCCGATCGAACATCGGCATGGATGACCTGGCATTGTTCCGAATAGCCGCATAATGAAACATTTTCATGAATAATTTCGGAAAGATATTTGCTTTTTTCAACAAAAGCCACTTTTTTCGCTTGACGACTGGCGGCCTCCAATCCCACTGATCCGGATCCGGCAAATAAATCCAGAACAAATTGATCCGCAGGTGATCCCAATAAATTAAAAAGAGCTTCTCTTAAAAAATCAGTTGTGGGCCTTTGCGTTGATCGGGAAGGAAATTTGAGCGCCCTTCCTTTTGCTTCACCTCCGGAAATTCTCATCATATCACTTTGGAATTAATAAACCGTTCTCATTGGTTATCCTGCCGGGGCTCTTCACTATTTGTCAAATCTTTCCGGCGTGTTTTCTGAATCAATTTAAAAGCCCACCAGATGGGACCGGACAGCGCATAACCAACCATCATAACAAAAGCCATAATTTCCGGTTTGTAATAAAAGATGAGGAAAATGCCTATGGCAACCAGTAATATTTTAAAGGGCATCCGCGAGCGGAGATTCATGTTCTTAAAGCTGTAATATTTAATATTACTGACCATCAGAAGCGCCAGAATAACGACCAGAATCATAATCATGTAAAAAGGATCACGAAGTGTTCCTTCAATACCGATGTGATCGAAAAAAATCACGGTCGTGGCAATGACGCACGCCGCGGCGGGGATAGGCAATCCGTTGAAATATTTACTGTCGATCAGACCGATTTGAATATTAAAGCGCGCCAGTCGCAAGGCGCCACAGGCCACAAAAAGAAAACCGGCCATCCAGCCCGGTTTACCGTCAAAAGACATGGCCCAGATATAAGCCAACAGGGCCGGCGCAACACCGAAAGCAATCAGATCCGCCAGAGAATCATATTCTGCGCCAAATTTACTGGTTGTATTGGTCATTCGGGCTATTCTTCCATCCAATCCGTCAAAAATCAGCGACAGGATGATGGCAACGGCCGCCAGAAAAAACTTTTCCTGAACGGACGCAATAATGGAATAAAATCCCATAAACAAGCTGGCGGTTGTAAAAAGGTTCGGCAAAATATAAATACCTTTTTTAATGCGCATATTTCTGATTTGACGTTGTTTATTCATGGCAGGTATCCCAAGGGTGTTTGTCCGGCCCGGACTTTGTCATTCAGGTTCACAATTATTCGGGAATCAGCAGGTAAAAATACTTCAACGCGGGAACCAAAGCGAATCAAGCCGAATCGCTCGCCTTTATTGACCGCAGCGCCCTCAGAAGTCCAGCAAACAATTCTCCGGGCAATGAGTCCGGCAATCTGCACCGTCCAAATCGCACGGCCGTCTTTGGTGCGGATCAACACCTCATTGCGTTCGTTTTCCGCTGATGCCTTATCCAGATTGGCCGACAGGAACTTGCCCTTATGGTATTGAATCTTCTCGATGACCCCGCCATACGGGAAACGGTTCACATGGACATTAAAGACATTCATGAAAATACTTATTTTTTTAAACCGGCCTGTGATCGTGCCCTGAAGATCAACTTCTTCTATTCCGATCACTTTTCCGTCGGCAGGGCAGATAACCAGTTTATCTTCGTCTTGAAAAGTTCTTTCCGGATTGCGGAAAAAACAGATCATGAAGATCGTTATTGCGGCTAAAGAAAGTGTCAGCCACGGGATGCCGAAAAAAGCTGCAAAGACCGTGAAAACAAGGGAAAGGATGATAAAGGGAAAACCTTCGTAAGCGATAATACTATTATGTTTCATACAGTATTTTATCTTTCCTTAAGTGAGGTTTTGTTGATATATGAATTGAGGGTTCTTGTCAATAAATCTTTACCTTATGAATTCATGACTATCAACTTGACATCATCGCCCAAAAACATATATAAGTCACAAAAATCCAGGAGGCTTTCCCATGCCCGTAAAAATTAAAATATACACTTTAAGCACCTGCAGTCATTGTAAAGCGGCAAAAAAATTTTTCAATGAAAACAACGTTGCATTTGATGCAACGGATGTCGATTTACTGCAGGGTGCAGCCAGGGAGGCTGCGTTAAATGAGGTTGCACAATACAACCCGCATCGTTCTTTTCCAACCATCATCATTGGCGATAAAATTATTATCGGCTTTAAAGAACAGGACATTAAAGAGGCGTTGGAAATTTAATGACGGCGAATGAACTATATGATTTGTTAAAAAAAGCCCAGGAACCCAAGGGGTATTTCTTCAACAAAGACAAAGTGTGGGTCCTTTCCATTCTCCAGGATCTACTGGTCAACAAGGAGCGTTACGGTTACACGTCATGCCCCTGCCGTCTGGCATCGGGTGATCGGGAAAAAGACCGGGACATCATGTGCCCTTGCGTTTACCGGGCTGAAGATGTAAAAGAATACGGAAGTTGCTATTGCAACTTGTATGTTGCCGGGGACTGGAATGATGATAAGATTCCTCACCCGTATGTTCCGGAAAGACGGCCACCGGAAAAAATATTTTTTTAAATTTTCTTTCTTTCATGCACTGACCATTTAACATAGTATTTAAGCAGCCGTAAGTTTTGGCCGATTTAACATGACGAAGGGATCATTTAATGATTAACGTTTATATTTGTAAGAAAAAAGGAAATTTAATAGCGGAAATCTGCACGGACACCACCTGTGAATGGCGTCTTAAAAACGAAGCGTTCTTAAACTGCACCTGGGTTGCCTGTAATTACGGACCTTTCACGCTTGAAGAAGTCGGTGACATGATGGGGGTAACCCGCGAACGCATCCGTCAAATCGAAGCAAAAGCGTTGAAAAAGCTCCAGCACAAGAAAAGACGGGATCAGCTTAAGGATTTCGCCTCACCAGGCAACGATTGGGATAATCTGTAAAAGAAG
>DFZJ01000229.1 GCA_002382045.1 Syntrophaceae bacterium UBA4059 | reverse complement strand
GTATAGATATCCACGCCCGTATCCAGGCCATCTTCTTCCGGCTTATCCGCGCGAATCACAATGCGCGAAGCATCTACCGTTTCCACGACGCCAGGTCGCCTGGCGATCACAACAGCGCCGGAATCACGGGCCACAATCGCTTCCATCCCCGTGCCGACCACCGGCACTTCCGGACACATCAGCGGCACGGCCTGACGCTGCATGTTGGACCCCATGAGCGCGCGGTTGGCGTCGTCGTGCTCCAGAAACGGGATCAAAGCGGCGGCCACGGAAACCATCTGATTGGGAGCCACATCCATCATATTGATGTCCTCCGGTACAGCCGAAACGAAGTCACTCCCTTTTCTGACTGAAATCAGTTCTTCTTCAAATTTTCCTTTTTTATCGAGCGGCCGGTCAGCGGGGGCGATCATCTGATTTTCTTCTTCGATGGCCGTCATAAACTTCACATCTTCCCGCACCTTGCCATTTTCGACGATGCGATAAGGTGTTTCAATGAAACCAAATTCATTCACGCGTGCGTAAGTGGAGAGCGACACGATTAAACCGATATTCGGACCTTCCGGTGTTTCGACAGGACAGATACGCCCGTAATGGGTTGAATGAACATCGCGGACTTCAAATCCGGCGCGTTCCCGCGTCAAACCGCCTGGTCCCAGAGCGGACAGACGACGCTTATGCGTGATTTCCGACAACGGGTTGGTCTGATCCATAAACTGCGAGAGCTGACTCGATCCGAAAAATTCATTCACCACGGCCGACACCGGTTTGGCATTAATGAGATCGTGCGGCATCATGGTCTCGATATCCTGCAGGCTCATTTTTTCCTTAATCGCCCGCTCCATACGCACCAGGCCGATGCGGTACTGATTTTCAATGAGTTCACCCACGGAACGTACACGGCGGTTTCCCAGGTGATCAATATCATCAACACTGCACTCGCCGACGCCATTTTTCAGATCAATCAGATACTTGACGGATGCCAGAATATCTTCATTGCGCAGGACGGTTAAATCCGTCGAAACATTCAAGCGCAGCTTATAATTCATTTTAGCGCGGCCGACATCCGATAAATCGTAAGTTTCCGGTTCAAAAAAGAGGCTGTTGAAAAACTTCGCCGCGGTTTCCGGCGTGGGAGGATTGCTGGGACGCAGTCTTCGGTATATCTCCATAATCGCGTCTTCAGCGGTATCCATGTGGTCCATCAGCAGCGTATCACGAATGGAGGCGTTATCAAGGTCTTCATCAATGTGAATGAATTTTAATTCTTTGACGCCCTTCTCCTGGGCAATTTCGAGTCCGTTGAGCGGTAATTCTTCATTGCATCGAAACAGAATTTCGCCGGTCGCGGGATCATGAACGTCTGACGAAAGAACTTTCCCGGTCAGGTCCGCCTCTTGAATGGCCACGCGCTTGATGCCGGCATCCATAACCTTCTTGAGAAGCGGTTTGGTAAGCTTACGGCTTTTTTTAACAATGACTTCTCCGGTTTTCGGATCTTTAATATCTTCCGGCGCTTTCTGACCGGCCAGGGATTCATCGACCGCGAAATAAACCTTTTCGCCTTCGAGGGTAATTTTTTCAATATGGTAAAAATAGTTTAAGATAAATTCCGTTGAATTGCCCATAGCCTTGAGCAGAATGGTCACAGGCATTTTCCGGCGGCGGTCGATCCGGACATAGAGCAGGTCCTTGGAATCAAATTCCAGATCCAGCCAGGAACCACGGATAGGAATGACTCTTGCCGAGTAAATCAGTTTACCGGAAGCAACCGTCTTCCCTTTATCATGATCAAAAAAGATACCGGGTGACCGGTGCAGCTGACTGACAATCACGCGTTCCGATCCATTGACGATAAACGTGCCGTTTTCCGTCATGAGCGGAATTTCACCGAAATAAATTTCCTGCTCTTTAATATCGCGGATCGGCTTCGTTTCAGCCGCTTCACGATTGATCTTGCCGTCGGCGAGCCGGTCGGTGTCAAACACCACCAGCCTGACCACAATCTTCAAAGGAGCGGCATACGTCATGCCCTTCTGGACACACTCCTTCATATCATACCGGACATCACCAATCTTATAGCTGACAAATTCCAGAGAACATTTTCCGCTGAAATCCGAAATCGGAAACACGCTCTTGAAAGCACCCTGCAAGCCGATGTTGCGCCGCTTGAGCAGCGGCACAGCGGCTTGCAGGAACTTTTCATAAGATCGTGTCTGGATTTCAATGAGATTAGGGATCTCCTGTATTTGCTTTACACGGCCAAAGTTTTTTCTAAAGTCACCCATAACATCCTTAAAAAATAAAATAAAAATGAGAGATCAGATTATTTAATCTCGACAGTCCCGCCCACTTCTTCAATTTTCTTCTTGATATCGGCGGCTTCGTCTTTAGAAACGCCTTCTTTAATCGCCTTGGGCACGCCTTCCACCAGATCTTTGGCTTCTTTCAGGCCCAGTCCGGTAATCGCGCGAACCACTTTAATGACCTGAATTTTTTCTGCGCCAAAACCGGTCAGAACAGCATTGAACTCTGTCTGCTCTTCAGCGGCGGCGGCAGGCGCGGCGCCGGGCATCGCCACGGCAGCCATCATGGGAGCGGCGGCGGAAACACCGAATTTCTCTTCGAGTTCTTTCACCAGAGCGGAGAGCTCCAGCACCGTCATATTTTCAATGAATTTTACGACATCTTCTTTTGTTATTTGATCAGCCATTTTTCTATTTCCTCATTTAATCTGTATTGGTTAGTTTAAAGTTTTTTTCTCACAATAAGCATGAAGCACTTGCACAAAGCTTCGGGGCACACCGCTCAAAACCGTGACAAACGATGTCGGCGCCGCCGCCATGACAGAAACCAGTTTGCCCAGAAGAACTTCTCTGCCGGGTAATTCGGCTAAAGCGGTTAGATCCTGCTTCGTCAACAGCTTGCCGTCAAGCACACCGACTTTTATTTCCAGTTCAGGATTCTTCTTGGCAAATTCAATCAATGCCTTCGTCGGCGCCACCGGGTCTTTATAGCTTAAGACAACGGCAACGGGCCATTTGAAATGGTCCGAAAGAATCTGGAAGTCAGTCTCTTTTGAGGCAATGCCCAAAAGGGTGTTCTTGACAACTTTTAATTCGGCATCGTTCTTACGAAGGGCGTTTCTCAGGGCTTCCATTTTTAAAACGTTCATCGCGTTAAAACTGGTCAAAACGCCCAACTTGGCCTGCTTAAGTTTCTCCTGAAGCTCGGATACAATTTGTTCTTTCGTTTTCCGATCCAATATATCAGCCTCCTTTCAAATTATTTTTACTTGAGGCCGGAGAATCTAGCCATCTACAGAATAGAAAACGGTCCATCCACCACCGATCCCCGTTTTCAAAAAAAATGATTACCTCGAAAAATTCAGTAATTATTTTTTTATTCACGCGTCTCGGCAGGCCACTTTCCGTTTAAACTTCCGTACCTGCTGTCTTCGACCTNNCTGTTTTTAACTGGCACTTTTAATATCCAGGGGATCAACTCGCACACCGGCGCCCATCGTGCTGGATATGGCAATACTCTTAATATAAGTTCCTTTGCTGGAGGCAGGTTTCAGTTTGATGATGATTTCTAAAAGTGCATTAATGTTTTCGCTTAATTTTTCAGCGCCGAAGGACAATTTACCGACCGGCGAATGAATGATGCCCGCTTTTTCCACGCGGAATTCCACTTTACCGGCTTTAAGCTCTTTTACCGCATTGGCAATATCAAACGTTACCGTTCCCACTTTGGGATTAGGCATCAAGCCGCGCGGGCCTAAAATCTTAGCAATTTTACCCACAGAACCCATCATGTCCGGGGTAGCAATCACGCGATCAAAGTCCAACCAGCCCCCTTTTATTTTTTCAATGATTTCATCGCTGCCGACCAAATCCGCTCCGGCATCGAGGGCTTCTTTTTCTTTATCGCCCTTGGCAAAAACCAGCACGCGCACCGTCTTGCCCAAACCGTTGGGGAGAACAACACTGCCGCGAACCATCTGATCGGCATGAGCCGGGTTGACGCCTAAACGAACGGCGACATCCACCGTCTCGTCAAATTTGACCCCACCCATTGATACAATCATTTCCGTAGCCTCTTTAAGCGTATAGCGCTTGGTCGGCTCAACCTTAGCTTTTGCAGCTAAAATGCGTTTGCCTCGTCTTAACATGATAAAACCTCGTCTTTATTAACCTGCTATTTCAATTCCCATTGACCTTGCCGTACCGGCAATAATCTTGACCGCGCCTTCGATGTCGACGGCGTTCAAATCATTAAATTTCAACTGCGCAATTTCCTGCACCTGCTTGGCTGAAACGGTTCCCACTTTTTCCCTTTTGGGGTCAGCGGCCCCCTTGGCAACCTTTGCCGCCTGTTTGAGCAACACGGAGGCCGGCGGTGTCTTGGTGATAAAGGTAAATGACCGGTCCGCATAAACCGTAATCACGACGGGAACAATCATGCCTTCCTGACTTTGCGTTAAAGCATTATAGGCTTTGCAAAATTCCATAATGTTAACGCCGTGCTGTCCAAGCGCCGGTCCGATCGGGGGTGATGGTGTCGCCTTTCCCGCTTTAATCTGCAATTTAATATTCGCAATAACTTTTTTTGCCATAACAATCACCTGATCTAAAATTTTTTTTGGCGTTAACCTTGCGCCTTGAAATCACTTACCCTTATTGCCCCTGGGTGACCTGGATGAAATCCAGTTCCACCGGTGTGGGGCGGCCGAAAATACTGACAATCACGCGAAGTTTACTTTTTTCCGGTCGGACTTCATCAATGACGCCGTCAAAATTGGTGAAAGGCCCATCGATAATTTTAACGTGATCGCCCACATCGAATTTGAATTTTGGTTTTGGCTTGAGCGTCCCTTCATCAATTCGTACTTTCAGATTCTCAACGTCTTTATCCGGAATCGGCGACGGTTTATCCTTGCTCCCGATAAAACCCGTCACTTTTGGCGTGTCTTTGACGATATGCCAGTTCTCATCGCTCATCTCCATACGCACCAGAATGTAACCCGGGAAGAACTTGCGTTTGGAGGTTTTCTTCTCTCCTGAAATCAACTCCACGACATCTTCTTCCGGAATAAGAATATCGGAAAAACAATCCTGCTTACCTGCCAGTTCAATTCTTTCCTGAAGGCTCAACTTAACCTTATTTTCAAATCCCGAATAAGTATGTACGACGTACCATTTAAAAGCCATGAAGTTAACCTAAAATAAACTTAACTAGTTTTGCGAGAATTAAGTCAATAATTCCCAGATAAAGAGCCATCACCGCAACAATAACCATGACAACACCGGTGGAGGCCAGTGTTTGCTTCCGGGTCGGCCAGACAACCTTCTTCAATTCAGCCTTGGCCTGGGAAACAAACTGTACGGCCTTATTCATGAGCAACTTGATTTTTTCCATATTACCAGCCCTTTTTTTCGGGAAAACTGGCAGGCCAGGAGGGACTTGAACCCCCAGCATCCGGATTTGGAGTCCGGCGCTCTATCCATTAGAGCTACTGGCCTGTCTCAATTTTTATCTACTTTGTTTCCCTGTGAAGTTTGTGCCCACGACAAAACTTGCAATATTTTTTCATTTCCAGGCGGTTTTGCATGGTGCGCTTATTTTTTGTCGTTGTATAATTTTTCTGCTTACATTCCGTACAAGCTAAAATAATATTATTTCTCATAATTCTCCTTAACTGGAGCCCACGACCAGGATTGAACTGGTGACCTCATCCTTACCAAGGATGTGCTCTACCAACTGAGCTACGTGGGCACAACTTTAAACTGTTCAACTAGCACTCAAAAAATATTAACCTGGAGCGGGAAACGGGATTCGAACCCGCGACCCTCAGCTTGGAAGGCTGACGCTCTAGCCCCTGAGCTACTCCCGCTTATTCATAAAAACTGGTGGAGGGGGGAGGATTCGAACCTCCGTAGGCTCCGCCGGCAGATTTACAGTCTGCTCCCTTTGGCCGCTCGGGAACCCCTCCAGTCATCATACACAACTGGAGCTGGCGATGGGACTTGAACCCGCAACCT
>DFZJ01000076.1 GCA_002382045.1 Syntrophaceae bacterium UBA4059 | reverse complement strand
CGGGACAATGATGAAAAATAATTTAATCAGCTTGGCGATCGGTCTTGCCGCGGGATGTTTCGGCGGCCTGATTGGTCTGGGCGGCGGCCTGATCATGATCCCCCTGATGACCGGCGTATTAAAGCTCAGCCAGCATCAGGCGAACGGAACCTCTCTGGTAGCGCTGATCTTTACCGGAATGGCCGGCGCACTGATCTATGGCCTGCAAGGCAATATTGATATTCTGGCAGCGGGGTCGCTGGCCGTCACGGCGGTGGTCACAGCCAGAGCCGGAGCGCATTTTGCCCATGCCCTCCCCGGATGGCAGCTCAAGAGAACCTTTGGCGCCTTTTTGATTTTTTGCGCAGCGCTGATGGTCATCAAACCTTACCTGCATCCTATCGGCGGCAACCATCGTGTTTATGTCGACATCATCATTTTTCTGATGACTGGAACCGTTACCGGCTTTCTTTCCGGCATGATGGGCGTGGGCGGCGGAACCATCATGGTTCCCGCCATGGTTTTACTGGCCGGGTTCGGTCAACACATGGCACAGGGAACGTCGCTTCTGGTGATGGTTCCTTTAGGCGCGGCAGGGGCCATGGCGCATCACCAACTAGGGAATGTCGCCAAAGGTTTTCTTCCGGGGCTGATCCCGGGCATTTTGCTGGGCGCGGTTTTGGGAGGCCATATGGCCAACTTTATTCCGGACGCGCCGCTTCGTCTGACATTTGTCGCGGCAATCATTTTTATGGGTGTGAGCTACGTCCGGTCAAAGGCGCCGGAATAGATTCCGTCAAACTTGCTTTATCGCGGGAAAAACGGGCCGAAGACGGGGAGGAACTGGAACAGACCCTCCTGGCTAATGTTGCAAAACTGATCATCCTCAATCTGGAAAAGTTACGCAAAGGCGGTTCGGAACAGAGCCGACAGATGCACCACGATCTGATAGCGTCCAACCTGGAAGAAATGTTTTCACCCTTCTCCCGCAATCTCGGCATAAACAACCAGAAAGTTAATCTTAGATCCTACCTCCTGAGCATTTCCATACCGAACTTGTATGGAAATTGATTTGATTATTTCATGTTGACTTCAAATCTTCATTATAATAAATTGCACAAAGTACACCGTAAACGGAAGCTGAACCAGATGTAATCAACTCTTCTAGTGAACAGTGGGAGTAGATGATCGTATGGATATGAAGCGCGCGTATTACGAGGACATTGAACTTTTCAAAAGCGGGACCATTCTTTTCTGGACCATCGTTCTAATGGTCGCACTCTTCACCCTTCCCCTCATATCAACAAACTACTACCTTTACCTTTTTAACCTGATTATGGTTCACGCCATCCTGGCCGTTGGGCTCAATATTCTGGTCGGGTCAACCGGGCAAATATCCCTGGGGCATGCCGGATTCTTTGCCATTGGCGCTTACGCAACCGTACTTTTAATGACCAGGCTGGGTGTGCCTTTTTTCCCGGCCATAATTATTGCGGCTTTTATCGCCGCCTTTTTTGGCTTTATCCTGGGATTGCCGGCGCTCAGGCTTGAAGGTCCCTATCTGACGATTGCCACCCTGGCTTTCGGTCTGGCCATGATGCACATCATCGGCCATACGGAAATCTTCGGCGGCCGCTCCGGCCTGAGAGCGCCTGCTCTGAATATCGGCATCCCGCAGTTGGGTTGGAATCTTACGCTCACCACCGACCTCAGCAAGTATTATCTTGTTTTGTGCTTCACGATTTTCATGGTTTGGGGAGCCATTAATATTTTAAAAACAAAAGTGGGGCGCGCTTTTGTTGCGATCCGGGACAGCGATATCGCCGCTGAGGTGATCGGCATTAATTTGACCATTTACAAAACCCTTTCTTTTGCCGTCAGCGCCTTTTATGCCGGAATTGCCGGCGGTCTTTTTGCCTTCGTTCTCGGGTTTTTCGATCCCATCACCTTCAATATGTTTCTGTCCATCTACTTTCTCGTCATGATTGTCGTGGGGGGACTTGGTTCTATCATGGGCTCCATTACAGGCGCGGCCTTTATCACATACCTGATGTACGCCCTTTTTAAAAACGTCAAGGACGTTCCCTATGTGGGAGATTTTCTGATAGCCATTTCACAGCGCTGGCTCTCCATTACGGGAATGGACAACTTAAGCGCCATCGCCCTCGGGCTGGTCATGATCGGCATCATGATCTTTGAACCCATGGGAATCTTCGGAGTCTGGATCCGGGTAAAGAAATACTGGAAAACCTGGCCTTTCTAAAAAAAATTAAGGGGGAGATATGCCTTTCAACCAGTTGTTAATTGAGGGATTGGCGATGGGCGCCTGCTACGGTCTATTTGGTCTGGCGATCGTCATTATCTACAAAACATCGGAGGTCATGAATTTCGCCGCGGGTGAAATGGCCATGTTTTCCACTTTCGTCGTTTTTCACCTGCTGACGTTTTATCATTTTCCCTTCTGGGCCGCACTCACCGCGGCGATTGTGTTTGCCGCCCTGCTGGGCGTTCTGGTCCAATATGTTTTCCTGCGGCCCGCTAAAAATCCGACGCTGCTGAGCCTCATTGTCATTACGCTGGGCGTCGAAATGCTGCTTATGGGATTTGCCAGCTGGAAATGGGGCGCGGAACAGCAGGAATTTTCCATCCCGATTTCTTATATGGTAACATACGAGCCGGTTAAAGGGTTCATCATCAGCCAGTGGGCGGTGGCCGTCTTCATCATTGCCGCCGCCGTGATGGCTTTCCTTTTTTTCTTCTTCAAGTATACGCAACTGGGAACGGCCATGCGCGCGACCCAGCAGAATAAGCATGCCGCTAAAATCATGGGCATCAACACGGACCGCGTGTTTGCCTTTTCCTGGGCGTTCAGCTCGGTCATCGGCCTGATCGCCGCCGTGCTGCTCACGGCTAAAACCATTCTTGATCCCCAATTTATGATGGAACCGTTCTTGAAAGCGTTTGCCGCGGCGGTTCTGGGCGGACTCATGAGCATACCCGGCGTGCTGATCGGCGGCGCAATCATGGGACTCCTGGAAAATTTCTTCGGCTATGCCTGGCCGGTCTGGAAACCGATTACGGCATTTGTCGTCATCGTTCTGGTGCTTTGCATACGCCCCAGCGGTCTGTTTGCCAAGCACTGGGTAAAGAAAGTGTAAACCCGATAAAAGCAAATTAACGGCATTTTTTCAAAAAACATTCGGATGCAGGTATTTTGATGACCAACCGATACAAATTACAGCATATCCGTCATACCGGCGAATACCCTGAAGGGCACGCGCGCCGGTATCCAGACAGAACAACTGGATGCCGGATCAAGTCCGGCATGACAAAACCAAACAGGCTTTTAATACCCGTATCAGCGCCTTGGAAAATCATATTCCTGCTGGCTTTGATCCTGTTGATGGGTTCGGCTCCAACCGCTTTGTGCAAATCGACTGCTGACGCCGAAGAGCAGGCGGTTCTCAAGGCCGC
Source organism: Syntrophaceae bacterium UBA4059 (assembly GCA_002382045.1). Taxonomy (GTDB): domain Bacteria; phylum Desulfobacterota; class Syntrophia; order Syntrophales; family Smithellaceae; genus UBA8904. The sequence continues at coordinate 5,037 of DFZJ01000076.1, read as the reverse complement.
CCGGAAATTTCTCGATGCGGAAATACGCCGGGATTACCCTGCCGTGTATGCCTGTTTCGCCCCTTCATCCGCTTATCTCCGGACGCATAACTATCAACAGTATCTGGCCGAAGCAAAAGCTGCGCCGTATTACGTGGTGGCCTATCAGATCGTCCGTGTGAATTATATTCAGGATAACAGGGATCCCCAAACCATCTCCACTGCCGACAAGATCGCCCAGGTGGAAGTGGAAGTAACGTTTGCCTATGAAGGAGCTAAACGGCGATCGGTCTCCAACATTGGCTTCATCTTTCTGAAAGAAGGAGGCAAGTGGTACAAAAGTTAGACGCTTCACTTAGAGCCGGCAAGGATGTCTGTTTTTTTAACAAACATTATTTGTTCGACGGGTATTTGTAGGATGATCAACAAAAGTTTTAGCAGATCACTAACAACATTAAGGAGGAAGGGCTATGGATTTTAAAAAGATGATAAGGGTAATGCTTGTTTGTCTGTTCGCCGTTTGTCTGTTTGCCTCAGCGGTGCAGGCGGCAACCGAGCGCGGATTTGATGACAAAGAAATTCGCATCGCTGCGTGGGGGCCTCAGACGGGTCCGGCGGCGCCGTGGGGCGCCGTCGCACGCGGCAGTAAGCTCATGTTCGATATTGTTAACGAAGAAGGCGGCATTAACGGCCGTAAAATTAAATTCTTCGTCCGCGACGACCAGTACAATCCTTCCCAGACCGTAGCCGGCGTCAAGGAACTGGTTGAGCGGTACGGCATTTTCGCCTTTGTGGGCGGCGTGGGCACGGCCTGCTGTCAGTCCGTTTATAAAATGCTGCTGGAAAACAAAATCATCTGGATCAGCCCCTGTTCAGGAGCCAGATCGTTTTGGGATCCTCACAATCCTTATCTGTGGAACATCTGGGTGTCCTATGAGGATGACGCCAGCATCCTCGCAAAATTCGCCGTTGAAAAAAAGAAATACAAGAAGATTGCCATGTTGTATAACAATGATGACTTTGGGCTGGATGCTCTGGATGCGGTGAAGTACCGCCTGAGCAAATATAAATTGGAACCGGTGGCCGCGCTGCCCGTTGAACCCACTGAGCGCGATCTCTCGTCGCAGGTGGCCAAGCTGAAAGCTTCGGGTGCTGAAGCGGTAATCAGTTTCTGTGCTCCAACCCAGGCAGCCATCGCTTTGAGAACCAGTGTGTCTCAGGGTTTCAGGCCGCAGTGGTTTCACTCCTACAACCTGTCGGATTATCCCCTGATGAACAAGATAACCGATGGCCTGTGGACCAAAGAAGGCGTCATCACCAGCTCGTTCTTCATTCCTCCCTTTGCCGATCAGCCGCTGATCAATAAGTATCGCGCGGCACAGAAGCGGCTGGCGCCCACGGAAAGATGGGGCATTTTCTACCAGGCGGGAATTGTCGTCGCGGAGCCTCTGGTTGCCGCGATGAAAAAAGCAGGCAAGAATTTGAGCACGGAAGCCGTTAAAAAGGAACTGGACAGCCTGAAGAATTTCCAGGGCGTGGGTCCGAAAATCACCTGGACTGCGAAAAATCATAAGGCCCCCAAATCCGTTCAGATCTGGCAGTCCGGTCCTAAAGGCGAAATCGTCCTTCAGGATTGGACGGAAAACGAGATCAGCCGGCACTAACGATATCCTGACGCGAGCCTTGCGGGGGAGAGAACACCCCCGCAAGGCGCCATACGTCTTATGGTTCGGTTAAGGTTGAGCGTTACCATAAAAGAGAAAGGCATCTCATGGGTTATTTTGATATCGAACATTTGAGCATCAGCTTTGGCGGATTAAAAGCCGTCAATGACATCAGCTTCAGCGTCGAGAAGAATGAAATCTTTTCCATCATCGGACCCAACGGTTCTGGAAAGACAACCATCTTCAACCTGATTTCCGGGATTTATCATCCCAACGCGGGGACCGTCCGGCTCGAAGGTGAGAACCTGGTGGGTAAAACCCCGGACCGGATCGCCAAAAAAGGCGTTGCGCGCACTTTTCAGAACATCGAGCTGTTTGCCAACGCGACGGTGATGGACAATCTCATGCTGGGCCGCCATATCTTTATGAAAACCGGCATCTTTGGCGGCGCTTTCATGTGGGGCAAGCATTCCCGGGCCGCCCGTGAGGAAATCGCCCACCGTGAGAAGGTCGAAAATATTGTCGATTTTCTGGAGCTGCAATCCGTTCGGGATCACTTTGTCGGTTCTCTGGCTTACGGCAAGCGCAAACTGATCGAAGTCGGCCGGGCGCTGGCACTGGAACCCAAGGTGATGCTGCTGGATGAACCGTCCGCCGGCATGAACACGGAAGAAAAGGATGATTTGACCATCTGGATTAAGGATATTCGCGAAGACTATAACGTGACGATTCTGCTGATTGAACACGACATGAACATGATCATGGGGATTTCGGATCGTGTCCTGGCGATGAGTCAGGGACAGAAAATCGTTCTGGGAACGCCTCAGGAGGTTCAAAAGCACCCCGAAGTCATCAAAGCTTACCTCGGAGAGGAGGGGGCGATCGAATGCTGAAAGTAAAAAATATTGAGACCTGGTACGATCTGATCCGCGCGCTGCACGGTATTTCCTTTGAAATCAAGCAGGGCGATATTGTTGCGTTGCTGGGTTCAAATGGCGCCGGAAAAACGACGACGCTGAAAACCATTATGCGCTTGTTTTATGACCTGAAAGAAGAGCAGCCGGAAAAGGGAACCATTGAATTTCTGGGAGAGCGCATCGACCGGAAGGATACCGCGGATATCGTGCGTATGGGGATCAGCTATGTGCCGGAAGGGCGGGAAGTGTTTCCCGAGCTTACGGTGCTGGAGAATATCAACATGGGCGCCTATACGAGAAAAGACAGGAAAAACATCAAGAATGATCTGGAAAATGTTTTCAACCATTTTCCGATTCTCAAGAACAGGGTCAATCAGCAAGCGGGGTTGATGAGCGGCGGCGAGCAGCAGATGCTGGCCATCGGCCGGGCGCTGATGAGCCGTCCCAAGCTGCTCATGCTTGACGAACCGTCTCTGGGACTTTCCCCGCTTTTAACCAAGGAAATCTTTGGAATCATCAAAAATATTAATGAGAAAGACGGCATGACCATTCTTCTGGTGGAACAAAACGTGAATATGGCACTCAAATATTCTCACTACGCCTACCTGCTGGAAAACGGCCGCATCGTCCGCGCCGACAAACCGGAGGTCCTCAGGGAAGATCAGGACATCAAGGAATTCTATCTGGGAATCGCCACGGAGCAGTCGGTCAAGGGATACAAGCGCTACCGAAGAAAAGTCCGGTTCCGTTAGGAAGCTCCAGAACAAGGGGTTGCAACCACCACTAAAGGGTGGCAAGTCCCCTTGTTCTGAATCAACGGCAAATTCGGATCCAAAATAGCAACAAATCAATTTTACGAAACATTTCTTTATAGGGAGAGTATATGGCCCAGTCATTGGAAATCAAGACGTTGCCCAAAGCACTTCTGAATATGGTGAAAAAGCAGCCCGACCGCATTGCCATGAGAAGAAAGGATTACGGCATCTGGCACGACATCACATGGAAGGAATATTACGAAAACGTCAAGCATGTAACTTTAGGCCTCCATGCCCTGGGCGTCAACTACAATGACCACGTTGCGATCATCGGAGAAAACCGGCCGGAATGGCTGTACTCGGCGCTGGGCATTGTTTGCGCGGGCGGCGCCTGGGTGGGCGTTTACACGACCAATCCGGTGGCGGAATGCGAATATGTCGTGGGTCACTCCGATGCCGTGGTCTACATCTGTGAAGATGAAGAGCAGCTGGACAAGGCGCTGGCTTTCCGGTCCAAAACACCGATGCTGCGCAAGCTCATCGTCTGGGAGATGGAAGGTCTCAAACATTTTGAAGATCCGATGCTTATGAGTTTTGATCAACTCCTGGAACTGGGGAAAGAAGAAGACCGAAAGAATCCTGAGCTTTTCCATCAACTCGCCGAGCTGGCAAAGCCTGACGATATCGCAGGCATTATTTACACCTCGGGAACCACCGGGCCGCCCAAAGGCGCTCTCCTGGCGCATGAAGGTTATTTGTGGATCGCCCACTCCGCCAACCAGGTCACACCACTCACCCATGAGGACGAAACCATTTCATTTCTGCCGCTCAATCATGTGTATGAGCAGATCTTCGACATCATGTATCACTTGACGGTGGGGCAGACTGTTAATTTCACCGAAAACACGGACACCGTCATGGCGGATATGACGGAAATCTCGCCCACCATGTTCCATGCGGTGCCCCGGATATGGGAAAAGTATCATTCCGGCATTGTTTTGAAAATGGCCGATGCAACCTGGCTCAAACGTACCTTGTATAAACTTGCCGTCAAAATCGGCACCCGCTACAACAACATCGCGCTCACTAAAAAGAAAGTGCCGGCAGGGCTGGCGCTCGCTTATCATATCGCCTATTTTGTTATTTTCCGGAAACTCAAAGAACGCCTGGGCTTTGACCGGGTCAAGGTGGGGGTTTCCGGCGCTGCGCCTATTTCTCATGAAATTCTCAAGTTTTTCCAGAGCGTCGGCATTCCGATTCGCGAGGGATACGGCATGACCGAAACCACCGGCATCACGCACATGTCGAACGAAGTTGATTTTAAAGTGGGAACCGTCGGGAAAGCCATACCGGGAACACAGGTCAGAATCGCCGAGGATGGAGAAATTGTCGTCAAGCATCCGGGCATCTTCAAAGGGTATTACAAGGATGAAGAGCAGACCCGGGAGGTTCTGATTGACGGCTGGATGCATACCGGCGACGTGGGCGTGATTGATGAAGAAGGCTACCTGAAGCTGACCGATCGCAAAAAAGACCTCATCATCACGGCGGGCGGCAAAAACGTCGCGCCGCAGTATCTGGAAAATCTTTTGAAATTCTCGCCCTACATCAACGACTCCGTGGTCATCGGCGATCGCCGGAAATACCTGTCGGCGCTCATCGTCCTCGATGAGGAAAATGTCACGAAATACGCTCAGGACAATAAAGTTCAATTTACGACTT
>DFZJ01000190.1 GCA_002382045.1 Syntrophaceae bacterium UBA4059 | reverse complement strand
CGCCGATTATCGTGGGCGTGGGTATCGGCGGCTCGCTTGAACAGGCTTGCATCGTCGCGAAAAAATCGCTTTTGCGCCCGGTAGGCAAAAAAAATAACAAGGACAAACGCCTGGCGGGCATGGAAGGCGAGCTTCTCAAAAAAATCAATGCGACGGGAATAGGCCCGGCGGGTCTGGGTGGCCGTGTTACTGCGCTGGCCGTTCACGCGGAGATGCTGCCCTGTCACATCGCCTCACTGCCGGTGGCGGTCAATATCCAATGCCATGTAGCCAGGCATCGGGAAGAAACGATATGACTGAAATAAACACAACACGTGAAAACACTCCCATCCGTATTCAGACGCCTTTGACCGCCGATGTTTGCGCATCATTGCGGGCGGGCGACATGGTGCTTTTGAGCGGTGACGTTTACACGGCCAGGGACGCCGCCCATCGTCGTCTGTCTGAAGCGCTGGCCAAAGGTCTTCCCCTGCCGATCGATTTATCGACTGCAACGATTTTCTATGCTGCCCCCTCGCCCACGCCACCCGGCAAAGTCATCGGGTCCATCGGGCCTACCACCAGTTATCGGATGGATGCTTTCACACCAGAATTAATCAAACGAGGGCTGAGAGGAATGATCGGCAAAGGTAACCGTTCGCCGGAAGTCGTGGAAGCCATCAGGCGATACAAAGCGGTGTATTTCGGCGCGATCGGCGGCATCGCCGCACTCGGCGCACAATGCGTAAAAAAAATGGAACTGGTCGCTTATGAAGACCTGGGACCGGAAGCCATCCGCAAACTGACTGTTGTTAATCTGCCAATCGTGGTTGTCAACGACTGCCTGGGCAACGATCTTTACCAATCCGAACAGCGCAAGTGGCGTATCCTTTCGTAATATCAATCAAATGATGAAGCCGAGAAAAGATATTGACTCAAAATACCATCTATATTATGGAAGACGGTCATTTCGTGTAAAGTTTATGAAGGAGAAATAGGTAAATGATAGAAGTCAGATGGCATGGCCGGGGCGGTCAGGGAGCGGTAACTTCGGTGGAATTGCTGGCAGTTGCGGCAATTGCCGCGGGAAAATATGCTCAGGGATTTCCCAGTTTCGGCCCGGAAAGAAGAGGGGCGCCCGTGGCGGCGTTTACCCGCATTGATGACAAAAAAATTAACGTCCGTTCGGGTATTTATGAGCCCGACGTCGTTCTGGTGCTCGACTCCAGTCTGATCGGTCTGGTCAATGTTACCGACGGATTAAAATCCAGTGGAAAATTAATCGTCAACACACCTAAAACACCCGAAGAGATTCGCAAGGAGCTGAACTTCCAAGGCGGGGTCGCCACGGTGGACGGCACCGGCATCGCGCGCAAGGAAATGGGTGTCCCCATTGCCAACACGACCATGATCGGCGCACTCCTCAAAGTTGTCGGCGTCATGGAACTTGACGCGATGAAGGATGCAATTGAACACCGGTTCGGCAGAATCGCCCAGAAGAATCTCAACGCGATGAAACGGGCCTACGACGAAATCAAAATAATCAATTAAGAGGTAAGTATGACATTAAAGACATGGCGGGAACTTCCCATCGGCTGTGTTGTGTCCGAGCCGGGCAGCGCCAGCGAGTACCATACGGGAAGCTGGCGGTCGCAACGGCCCATCTGGGACAACACGAAATGCATCAAGTGCGGCATCTGCTACGTTTTTTGCCCCGAAGGATGCGTTCAGCAGGGTGAAGATGGATTTTTTATGGCGAACATGGATTATTGCAAGGGCTGCGGCATCTGCTCGCACGAATGCTGGCCCCGCGCAATTAAAATGATAGAGGAGGGATAACATGGGCAAACGCGTAGGTATGGAAGTGGCAGTTGCCGTCGCGGAAGCCGTCGGACTTTGCAATATCGACATGGCGGCCGTTTATCCCATCACCCCCCAGTCACACATCGCGGAACATCTCTCGGACCTGGTTGCCGACGGTAAAATAGACGCGGAATTTGTGACGGTCGAATCCGAACATTCGGCCATGAGCGCGGTGATCGGCGCGTCCGGTACGGGCGCCCGTTCTTATACCGCAACCAGTTCGCAGGGATTGATGTATATGCATGAATTGCTGCCTATTGCTTCGGCGATGCGTCTCCCGATCACGATGGCGATCGCCAACCGGGCGGTATCCGGTCCCCTGAACATTTTGAATGATCACTCCGACATTATGCCCCAGCGCGATTCCGGATGGATCTCCATTTTTGTGGAAAACGGACAGGAAGCGATTGATATGTCCATCATTGCCTTCAAAATCGCCGAGCACAAGGACGTCATGTTGCCGGTCAATATTAATATCGATGGTTTTCAGTTAACGCACATGGTGGAGCCTTTTGAAATGCCGACACAGGAGGAAGTCAATCAATTCCTGCCGCCGTTTATTCCCCACGCCACGCTTCATCCCGCGCGTCCCGTAACGATGGGCGCTTTTGCCATGTCTGATTATTTTACGGAAATCATGAAGGCCAAAGACGAAGCCATCAAGAACTCCAAAAAAGTCATCCTGAAAGTCTGGGACGAATGGGGAAGATTGTTCGGCCGCAACTACAAACCGGTCGAAACTTACAAGACAGACGATGCGGACATCCTGTTGCTGACCATGGGCTCGATGGGTGAAACCGCGCAAATGGCTATTGATGAACTGCGCGTTAAAGGCACTAAGGCGGGTCTGGTCAAGCTGAGACTCTGGAGGCCATTCCCGTTTGACGAGCTGAAGGCAGTCGTTAAAAACACTAAAAAACTGATTGTGACCGATCGCGCCGTTTCGTTTGGCGGTCCCGGTGGTCCTGTTTTTTCCGAAATTAAATCCGCTCTTTATGCTGAAACGCAGCGACCTTTGATTTACAATTATATTTACGGATTGGGCGGCCGCGACGTTACCGTGAAAGATTTTACCGGAATGTTCGAAAAAGTTCTGGCGGATACGGGAAATCAGGCTGCTGATACCTATGAATTCTGGGGGGTAAGAGAATAATGAATATCGTAGAAAATTTTGATTTATTTGCCCCAAGGCTGATTAATAAGCAGGAATTGCTGTCATCCGGCCACCGCGCCTGCTCCGGCTGTGCCGAGGTGCTGGCCGTACGGTTGATGGCCAAGGCGCTGGGTGAAAACACCGTCATCGCTTCCGCAACCGGTTGTATGGAAATCGTCTCCAGCATGTTTCCCACCACGGCGTGGCAAGTACCCTGGGTTCATGTTGCGTTTGAAAACGCAGCCTCTGTTGCTTCCGGCATCGAAGCGGGCCTTAAAGCGCTCCGTAAAAAAGGTAAGATTGACGACCGCTATATCAAAGTTGTCGGTATGGGTGGCGACGGCGCCACCATGGACATCGGATTTCAGGCGCTTTCCGGCGCCATGGAACGCGGCCACGATATGATTTACGTTTGTTTCGACAACGAAGCTTACATGAACACGGGCATTCAGCGCTCCAGCGGTACGCCGATGGGCGCCTCCACGACAACCGCTCCTGCCGGCAAAGTGAGTATGGGCCAGAAAACCTGGAAAAAGAATATGCCGGAAATCATGGTTGCTCACGAAATTCCTTATGTGGCCACGGTTTGCCCCAGCTATCCGCTCGATTTCATCCGTAAGATGGAAAAAGCCAAAAGCATCAAAGGGCCTTCTTATATTCACTGTTTCTCTGTGTGTCCGACCGGTTGGCGCGCCCCGTCGCAGACGGCGGTATCCATGGGCCGGATGGCTGTGGAAACGGGTGTCTTCCCGCTGTTTGAAGTGGAAAACGGCCACTATCGGGTTTCTCCGGACATGCCGAAGAAACTCAAACCCATCCGGGACTACTTCAAGCCCCAGGGCCGTTTCCGCCATCTGACCAATGAAGAAATCGACCCCATCCAGGAGCGGGTCACCATTGAGTACAAGAAACTCATGGAAAAAGCCAAATTTCTCTAAACCGGCAATGCATAAAAGAGAAATTTAAGAATACCGAGGTGAGAGAAAAAAATGACGAAACCGATCAGTGTAGCATCCAAAACAAAACAAATTGTCAAAAAACACGGGAACAGCAAAAGCGCGATGATCGCCGTGTTGCAGGATATTCAGGAAGCCTTTAACTACCTTCCCAAAGAAGCTCTGAAGACGGCGGCAAAGGCGATGAATGTGCCGATGAGCCGGGTGTATGAAGCAGCTACCTTTTACACCGCTTTCAGTTTGAAGCCGCGCGGCAAACACATCGTTAAAATCTGCAAGGGAACGGCCTGCCATGTCCGCGGCGCGTCCATTCTTCAGGACCGTTTTGAAACCACGCTGGGCATCAAGCCGGGCCAAACAACGACAGACGGCAAGTTTTCTCTGGAGACCGTCAACTGCGTGGGCGCCTGCGCGCTGGGGCCGGTTGTGGTGATCGACACCGACTATCACGGTCAGCTCACCGTCAATAAAGTGGATAAAATCATCAAAAAGATCAATGAAGAGGGGGCGTAGCGATGAACGAAAATTCCGATATTCAAGCCCACGAGATTCTGGACAATCTGACCCTGTTTTACGGTCCGAAAAAAAAGTTTGTCGCGATCTGCGCCGGCACAGGATGCCGCGCTTCCGGCAGTCTCAAGGTGAAAGAAGCTCTTGAAGCCGAATTAAAGAAGCAAAACATGAATGATGTGGACGTCCTGGCGACCGGCTGTCTGGGATTCTGCGAAAAGGGACCCATGGTCGTTATTCATCCCGACAAATATTTTTATCAGCATGTAAAAGTCGAAGATGTGCCCGAAATTGTTTCCAAAACCGTGGCGAATGGCGAAGTCATCAGCCGGTTGGTTTACCGTCATCCGGAAACGAAAAAAACACTGTATCGTGAAGATGACCTGCCGTTTTACAAGAAACAGCATCGCATCGTGTTTGGCCAAAACGGCATGCTTGATCCCTCAAAAATCGAGGCGTATTTTAACATCAACGGCTATCAGGCGCTGGCCAAGGCGCTTTCCGAAATGACGCCGGATCAGGTCATCAGCGAAGTGAAAAAAGCGGGTCTCAGAGGCCGCGGCGGCGGCGGGTTTCACGCAGCCGTCAAGTGGGAAGGCGTCCGCAGAGCCCATGGCGATCCCAAATACGTTATCGCCAACGGCGACGAAGGCGATCCCGGTGCGTACATGGACCGCAGCCTCATGGAAGGCAATCCCCACAGCGTCATCGAAGGCATGATCATCGGCGCGTATGCCGTCGGCTCGAACCAGGGGTATATTTACGTTAGAAACGAATATCCGCTGGCCGTGGAGCACCTGACCATCGCCATTGCGGCCGCCAGGGAAAACGGCCTTTTAGGGAAAAATATTCTGGGCACGGATTTCTCGTTTGACATTCACATCAACAAGGGCGCGGGCGCATTCGTCTGCGGCGAATCCTCGGCGCTTTTCGCGTCCATTGAAGGCCGCGCCGGCGAGCCGCGCGCCAAGTATGTCCACGCGGTGGAAAAGGGCCTCTACGACAAGCCGACCGTTCTCAACAACGTGGAAACATGGGCCAATGTTCCGCTGATTATCAATAAAGGAGCGGACTGGTATGCGTCCATCGGCACCGAAGGGTCCAAGGGAACAAAAATATTTTCGCTGGTCGGCAAGATCAACAACACGGGTCTGATCGAAGTCCCGATGGGCACCACGCTTTACGAAATCATCTACGACATGGGCGGCGGCATTCCCAACGGCCGCAAGTTCAAGGCGGTCCAGACCGGCGGTCCGTCCGGCGGCTGCATTCCGGAAAGTCTGCTGGATATTCCCGTTGATTTTGACAAGCTCTATGAAGTCGGCTCCATGATGGGCTCCGGCGGCATGATTGTCATGGACGACACCTCGTGCATGGTGGATGTCGCCCGGTACTTCCTGGAATTCCTCAAGGAAGAATCCTGCGGCAAGTGCGTGCCCTGCCGCGAAGGCATTCGCCGCATGAGCGACATTCTGGAAGATATCTGCGCCGGTCGCGGCAAAGAAGGAGACATCGAACTTTTGGAGACGATGGGAGCGGCGATTGCCGACGGGTCGCTTTGCGCCCTGGGCGGCTCAGCCCCCAACCCGGTGTTGAGCACGATCCGGTATTTCCGTGAGGAGTACGAAACGCACATCAAAGAGCACCGCTGTCCGGCGGGCGTCTGCAAAGCGCTCATTACTTACAGCATCGACGCGGAAAAATGCACCGGCTGCGGCGTGTGCGTCAAGGTTTGCGCGACCCAGGCGATCACCGGCGAAAAGAAGAAGGCCCATGTGATCGATAAAGACAAATGCACCCGTTGCGGCGCCTGCATCCAGAGCTGCAAATTCGATGCAATCAACGTGAAGTAGAGGTGGAAAAAGACATCATGGTAAATATGATTATTGACGGAAAAGACGTATCAGCTAAGAAAGACACGATGCTTTTGGAAGCCATTCGGGGCGCCGGCATTGCGGTACCCACCCTCTGTGCGCATGAATCCATATCCCGCTCCGGCGCCTGCCGGCTTTGCGTGGTCGAAATCAAAAAAGGCAACCGGACCCGAATTGTCACGTCCTGCCTGTACGGCGTGGAAGACGGTCTGATCGTTAATACCCAAAGCCCCCGTGTGCAAAATGTACGGCGTCTGGTGATGGAATTGCTTCTGGCGCGCTGTCCCGAATCCGACGTTCTCCGGAAAATGGCGCGGGAAATGGGCGTGGAACCCCAGGCCCGTTATGCCGCAGATCAGGACAAAGGCAAGTGTATTTTATGCCGTTCCTGCGTGCGTGTCTGTGAAGAAGTCGTCGGCGTGAGCGCCATCGGCTTATTTTCACGCGGCTCCTATAAAGAAGTCGGCACCCCTTATCATGAAAAATCGGATGTCTGCATCGGCTGCGGCGCATGCGTCTATGTCTGCCCCACCGGCCACATTGAAATGCTCTCGACCGGCGATAAACGCAAAATATGGGGACGCACCTTTAAAATGCAGACCTGCGATAAATGCGGCAAGCATTTCGCGCCGGTCGATCAGTTGAAATTCATCAGCAAAAAAACCGGTGTGCCGTTCAAGAACCTGACGACCTGCACGGAATGCCGCTAAACAGACACCCTCAAACAAAAAACCCGGCCTTTGCGTCCGGGTTTTTTAGCGCAGGGATCATGAGCATATGGATGAATCACGTCTAATCAGTTTTTGGAAAATGAGCGGCAGCGGCAATGATTTCATCATTATCGACAACCGTGATTTGTCACTCCATGTCGGCGATCTGCCTGAGTTTGCCCGCCGGATTTGCGCGCGCAAAATTTCCGTCGGCGCGGACGGCCTTTTCCTGATTGAACCCTCAGCATCCGTTGATTTTAAATGGCAGTTTTTTAATTCCGACGGCTCTGTGGGGGAAATGTGCGGCAACGGCAGCCGCTGCGTGGCGCGTTATGCCTTTCTCCGGGGTATCGCGGGAGAGAAAATGTCCTTTGAAACCCTTGCCGGAATCATCACCGCCGAAGTTCACGGCGATATGGTTAAATCCAGACTGACCGATCCTTCTTCCTTGAAGATCAATCAAAAGATTCTTCTCGACGGTCGGGAGATTGTCCTGGACAGCATCGACACCGGTGTGCCTCACGCGGTCTGTTTTTTTGAAAATTTGGATACGTGCGACGTTTTCGACCGGGGACGTAAAATCCGCCGTCATGAATCCTTTCAGCCCAGAGGGACCAATGCCAATTTTGCAAGGGTGCTTGACCGGCACAAAATGCGCGTCAGGACTTACGAACGCGGCGTTGAAGCCGAGACGCTGGCCTGCGGCACCGGCGTGGTCGCTTCCGTTTTGGCTGCAGCGGGTCGGAATCTCGTGGAGTCACCGGTGGATGTAACCGTGCAAAGCGGTGAAATATTACGCGTTTATTTTTCCCGGACCGACGGCCGTTTTGAAGAAATATGTCTTGAAGGTAAAGTGAAAATAGTCTATCAGGGAATGCTTTTTGAAGAAGCCTACAAATAAACCGGATCAGAAAGGGACGATAACCGTGCGAACTGCTGATAGATTAAAGAAAATACCGCCATATCTTTTTATGGAGCTCCGGAAAAAAATCAACAAGGCCAAGTCTGAAGGCGTGGATGTGATATCGCTCGCCATCGGCGACCCGGTAGAAGCAACACCCAATTCCATCATTGATGAGCTGTGCCGCGCGGCCCGTGACCCGCAAAATCACCGCTATCCCACCGATGAAGAAAAGGGCATGCTGGCTTACCGCAAAGAGATTGCCCGTTGGTATGCCCAGCGCTATGGTGTCAGCCTCAACCCTGAAAATGAAATTCTGGGCCTCATCGGTTCCAAGGAAGGTTGCCATCACTTTATGCTGGCGCGGGTGAATCCCGGCGATACGGTGTTAATGACCGATCCCGGCTATCCGGCGTATCGATCCAGCATCCTGATGGCTGAAGGCATCCCTTATAATGTGCCCATTCTTCCGCAGAATAATTACCTGCCGGTACTGGAAGACATTCCGACGGATGTGGCTAAGAAAGCCAGCGCGATGTTTCTGAATTACCCGAACAATCCGACGGGCGCCTGCGCCACCCTGGATTTTCTAAACAAACTCGTGGCCTTTGCCGGCGAGTATGATATTGCCATTTGTTATGATAACCCTTACAGCGAAATCGTTTTTGCCGGACAGGAGCGCATCAGTTTCCTGATGGCGCCGGGTGCAAAAGATGTCGGCGTGGAACTGAATTCTCTTTCCAAACCATTTAATATGTGCGGCTGGCGGCTGGGGCTGGCAGCCGGCAATCCCGAACTGATTGCCGGCATCAGCAAAGTGAAGGAAAATACCGATTCCGGAGTTTTCAACGCGGTTCAGTATGCGGGAATCGCGGCCTTGCATAACGAAGCTGGCTTTATTGAGGAAATGCTTTCTATTTATGGACGCCGGCGGGAACTGGTATTGAAAACACTCAAAAAGATCGGTATCGATTTTAATCCGCCGCGCGGCACGTTTTATCTGTGGGCGCCTGCGCCGAAGGGCATGACGTCACTGGAATTCACCAATCGCCTGTTTGATAAAACCGCCGTCGTCGTAGCTTCCGGGACGGCTTACGGTCAATACGGCGAAGGCTTCATCCGCATCTCGCTCACCGTGCCGGATGACCGGCTGAAAGAAGCGATGCAGAGGATCGAAAAGGAATTTATTTAATGGAAATGGGTATCCTGGGCCTTCCTCAGAGCGGGAAGAGCACCTTGTTTGAAATTATGACCGGCGTAAAAAGCGGTCAGTCACACGGCGAAACAGTCGTGCGCGGTCAGGCGTCCGTGCCGGATGAGCGTTTTGACAAGCTCGTCGAAATCTACAAACCGGCCAAAGTTTCGCCGGCCAAAGTTCCCTTCAGTGATGTGCACGCTGTGGGCGAACACCCGTGGGAGGCCATCCGTCAGAATTTGAGCGGTGCAGACGCCATTCTGCATGTGGTCGATGGATTTTCCCTGCCGGATGTTTCACTCACGCTCGACGCCTATCGCAAACTGGAAGATGAACTGGTTTTGTCCGATCTGCTGATCATTGAAAAAAAGCTGGAGCGTCTTGCTAAAATGTCCAACAAAAAGGCCATCTCACCGCAGGAGACGGCGCAAAATGATCTTCTGCCCAGGTTAAAAGATTGCCTGGAAGCGGGCAAACCCATCCGTGCGGCGGGGCTCACGCCTGCGGAAGTCCTGACGCTCAGGAGTTTTTCCTTCTGGACCATCAAGCCGGAACTGGTTGTCATCAACGTGGCCGAAGACCATCTTTCTTTTGCTGATTCATTTGCCAAAGCCGCCCATCTGGCGGAACCGGTGATCGGCATCTGCTGTAAAATAGAGGCGGAGCTGACCGGACTGGATGCCGCCGATCAAAAAGAATTTTTGGCTTCGATGGGCATTGCCGAGCCGGCGTTTGGCCGGATCATCCGCGGAGCTTTTTCACTGCTGGGGCGCATGTCGTTTTTTACCGTGGGTGAAGATGAAGTCAAGGCCTGGGTCATTCCCGTGGGAACCAAAGCTCCCAAGGCCGCCGGCGCCATTCACAACGACTTTGAACGGGGTTTTATCAAGGCCGAGATCATGTCCTATGATGATTTCACGGCTCACGGAGGCTCCGCGTCACAGGTCAAAGCGGCCGGTCGTCTGCGCCTTGAAGGCAAGGAATACATTGTTCAGGACGGCGATATCATCAATTTCCGTTTCAACGTTTAATGAGGCCCGCAATCGGTCTTTCGCCACGGACAGGGTCATGGCTTATTCATCTTAATCTTCTTTTGTTACGGTTCATTCGATTCTCACTCTCGCATCCAGCGCTACAACACCTGCGCCGTCGGCAAGAACGCGGACCGGGTTGATGTCCAGTTCGCGGATCCGGGGAAACTCGTGAAGAAGATGCGTTACCCGCTCGATTGCGGCCACATAGCCTTGAATATCGCCGGCGCCTTTTCCTCTGGCGCCCTGCAGGATTTTGCGGGATTTCAGTTTCCGGACCTTGTCTTCAATCTCCCGGGTAGTGGCGGGACACAGGACGTTGGCGACATCCTGAAAGACCTCAATGTAGATGCCGCCATAACCGAAAGAAACAACCGGGCCGAACGAGGCATCGCACTGCCCGCCGATAAACATGTCGTAGCCGTCCCCTGCCTGCTTCATGACGCGCACACCCTGAAACCGCGCATCTTTTTTGTAGCGATATAGATTTTCCCGAATGCTCTCAAAAGCGCTCTTCACGTCATCAGCATTTTGAATGCCCGTCAGGACGCCGCCGGCTTCGGACTTGTGGACAGCGTCCGGCGAAACGATTTTCATGACCACGGGATAACCGATACGGTCGGCCAACGCTGCGGCCTCTTTGCCGTCTGTGGCCACAGCGGATTCGGCGACGGGGATGCCAAAGTGCCGGAGCAGTTCCAGGGCTTCTTCGCCTTTGACGCCTGTGTTGCCCGCCATCCAGGTCTTCGCGGCCTCGATGTTAATACGATCAGGCAAAGTGTAAACGGGCGCGCCTGCCGCTTTTTTGGCGTAATAATCGTATTGTTTTCTGAAGGCGCGGATCATTTCTCCTGCATTATTGAAGATGGGAATATCGAGATTCTGCTTGATCCGGGAAATGGTCGCGGAAAGTCCGAAGAGGCAGGTCCCCAGCGGCTTCCCCGATGACAGAATCGTTCCGGTAACCTCTTTGGAAATGTCCGTATGGAACATCTTATAAAAGACGTCTTCGCCCCGCGGCATTTCCGGCCATTGCGTGACAAACACAGCGCCGTCAACATTTTCATTATGCATGACGGAGAAGAAAATATTGGAATACGCGCCGGTATCATAGATGTCACCCATATCGAGGGGATTGGAAAAATTGATGACACCGGCGTTGGAGGAATTTTTAAGCGCTTCGTAAAAGGCGGCGCCGGGATCGGCAAACTCAAATCCTGAGCCTTCACAGAGGTCCGCCATCATGACCGTGAAGCCGCCTGCGGGAGACATGACCATGATCCGTTTTCCCCGCATGGGGGGCAGATCAAATATTTTGGCCATGGAGATGAAATCGTTGAAATGATGAATTCGGGTAATGCCCGCCCGCTCGAAGGCCGCGTCAATGATCGCTTCGTTATTGGAGATGGCCGCCGTGTGGCTCATGGCGACCTTCTTGCCGGCATCAGTGGTGTTGGATTTCAGGATGATGATGGGCTTGTCGATCCGGGACGCGGCCTCAATGAGGCGGTCCCCCCGCGGGATACTTTCCAGGTACATGCCGATGACTTTGGTATCCGGGTCCCGGCCGAAATACTCCAGAAAGTCCACTTCGTCCAGATCCAGTTTGTTGCCGATGCTGGCAAATTTGGCCATGCCGACGTTTTCATCTTTCATGAGGTTCCAGAGCATCAGGCCCACGCCGCCGCTCTGGGTGATGATGGACAACCCTCCCTTGGGAGGACTGAAAGAAGGCACGAAGGGAAGACACAGGCCGTTGGCCGTGTTGGCCACCGTGACCCCGTTGGGTCCGACAAACCGGATGCCGTATTGCCGGGCCTTCTGCAAAACCAGATCGGAAAGCTTTCTGCCTTCTTCACCCAGTTCATTGAATCCGCCGGAGGGAATAGCCATCCATTTTATGCCGGTTTTTCCGCAGGACTCGACCGCATCGGGTATGAAGCGAGCCGGAATCATAACGAAAGCGAGATCCGGAATCACCGGTAATTCGCCGACGTCCTTGTACATCTTGATGCCGTCCACATGCAGGTCGCCTGCGCGGGGATTGATGCCGAAGATACGCCCCCGATAGCCCCACCGGATCAGGTTTTCCAGGACGATGCGGGGGATGTTGCTGGGCCGGGATGATAAGCCGATGATGGCAAGGGATTGCGGGTAGAACAACTTTTTCATAATATCCTCCAAAATAAAAGGTTGATAATGGATTGATTAAAATTGCATTCCTGTAAAAGAATTATAGGAAAACCGATAGGGTAAGTCAATGAAATCCTGGCCGGTAAATGCAGGATCAACCGTGATCGGGTCTTTTAAACGAACACTTCGACTTGCGTGGCGCCGCCTCTGTAAGAGTACTTCACCGTATTACCGAGCTCTCTGAGAATCTGCTTCATGACCGTGTTGGTAGAATCCATGACGGTTTCAAAACGGGAAATGCCGTGTTCCCTGCCAATGGCAAAGGTTTTTGTCAGCAATAATTTGCCAAGGCCAAAATGCTGCCAGTCGTCACGGACCACAATAGCAAAATCAGTAATCTCCGCTTTCGGATCGTAACCGTAACGGGACACGGCGATAATGGAATCTTTCCCATTTTCCTTTATCACGGCAACCAGGGCAAAATTGCTGCTGTAATTGATGTGCGTGAGTTGAAAAAGCAGTTCTTCGGAAAGGGTTTTAATGGGTCTCAAAAAGCGCAGATAGACGGAATCTGCCGACAGTTTGTTTAATAAATCGACGATAAGATTTTCATCCGTCTGCCGGATAGGCCGGAGAAATACCTTTTCCCCATTTTTAAGCGCAAGCAGGCTTTCATATTGCCTGGGGTAACCTCCTATATTAAAAGTCAACAACATTTCCATTTCCTCACAGCTGACAGCCTGATGCACTGCAGCCTTTCTCACGACAGATTCAGCGACATGGAAACCATGTTTTCATCCTTAGCATCCAAGGCAAAATCGCAACGCCGGAAGATCCGGATCATGGGGTAATTCTCCTGAATGGTTTCCGCCCGGATGATCTTGTAGCCTTCCTTTTTGGCCAGCTCGATGCACTGCTCGGACAGGGTAATTCCCAGAGATTTATGCTGCCAGGGATCGGAAATGATAATGGCGTATTCCGCTTCACCCTCGCGGCGTTTGTTTTTAATCAGACGCGCGATGCCGAGGAACTTGTATTGATCGCCCACCTTCATTTCCGCGACAACGGCGACTTCTTCTTCCGGGTTGAGGTTGCAGAAACGCTGTGCCCGTTCCGGCGTGGCGCTGAAGGGGGATAAGAATCTCAACCACAGCGATCGTTCTGAGCAGCCGTTCACAAAATCCGTCCACAGGCCGATGTCCTTGGGGTTGATCAGCCTGAGACGCACGGGATTGTTATCCACGGAGAACGCATTCATAGTCAGATGGCGCGCGATGGAATCGGTGAGGGCGCCTTGCCGTCTCACACCGTAGTGATACATCTGTCCCAGAACTTCCGCCGCCATTTCCGCCGTGGAATAGACGGGGAAGCCGGCCTGTTCCATTTTCATAACGTCGTTGATCATGAATTCCTTGCAGGCGACAACGCACATCACCGGCTTTTCCTTATAGTCGATGCGCTTCATGACGTCAACGAAAGAACCCAGTATTTCACCCTGAATCACAACGATAAAACTGTTGACATCGCCCGATTCCACGCCGATTTCGATGAGATTCCTGACCTGCTCGGGCGTCATGGAAAAAGAACAGTCGATCGGATTGCCGACGCTGGCATAATCGGGCAAAGCATTTTTCAGCCGTTTTTGAAAATACGGTTCCAGGGTGGCCAGCCGCATATCGGAGCAATACAGCATGTCGGTTGCCGCGACACCCAGCGAACCGGTATAGGTGATGACTAAAACGCCGTTGCCTTTCGGGACGGGTTGCTTGGAAAAAGCCCGCGTCAGCGCGAAAAGATGCTCATTGTCACGCGCCCGGATCACGCCGCTTTGCCGGAAGGCCGCGCTGTTCACTTCGTCGTTGCCGGCCAGCGAGGCGGTATGCGAGGACACGGCTTTCTTGCCGGCTTCCGTCCTTCCCGACTTCAGTACAATGACCGGCTTGCGAACCGCCGCGCGGGAGGCCACATCAACAAAACGCTTGCCGCTGCGAACGTCTTCCATATACATGACGATCACGGAGATATGATCATCGTCGCTTAAATATTCCAGAATATCCGTTTCATTGATATCCATCTTGTTGCCGATCGTCGCCACAATGCCGAAATCGAGCACGTTGCTCAATCCGGTGAGAATTCCCGCGGCGTAAACGCCGGCCTGGGCCACCATCCCGACATTGCCTTTTTTAAGATCGGAAAGCAGTCCGATGGATTGCACCATGTTGTGATGGGTGTTAATGACACCGGAACAATTGGGGCCGAGCACACGGCAGCCGTGTTCGTGAATGATTTTCAGAATTCTTTCCTGCGCCTCCCTGCCTGCCGTGCCGGTTTCGGCAAAGCCGGCCGCTTCCACGACAATATAGCGTACGCCCTTGGCCGCGCAATCGGCAATAGCCGCTTCGACCGCCCTGGCCGGAACAATGACGATGGCCAGGTCCACCGGATCTTCCACATCCCGGACAGACTTGTAAGCCTTGACACCCATCACCGTATCTTTGCCGGGATTGATGGGATAGAGTTTGCCTTCGAAATGATGGTTGACCAGATTCAAGAAGACATTGCAGCCCAGCTTGCCCGGGACGTCGGAGGCGCCGACTACCGCGATGCTTTGCGGATAAAAGAAATCATGCAGGCTTTCCGCGCCGGTTGCGGTGACGTGTTCAGGCTGCGCCGGTTCACTGACAAACATCCGGGCATCCACGGTGACATAGCCATCCGGATACAGAAACAACGGATTGAGATCCAGTTCTTTGATTTCGGGATTTTCCACAACCAGTCGCGATATCTTCAAAAGCAGCTGTTGAAGCGAAACGAGATCGACGGCCGGTCCCCGATACCCTTTCAGAATATCCGAGCCGCGGATGTCGTCGATCATTTGCGCCGCATCTTTTTCGGTAATCGGCAGAATGCGGAAAGAAACGTCGCGCAGGACTTCGACAAACACGCCGCCCAGGCCGAACATGATGATCGGTCCGAAGCTGGGATCGCGCGTTACACCGATGATGGCTTCAATGCCCGCTTGGGCCATGCGCTGCACCGCAACGCCTTCGATATGCTGGTATTTGAATGTCTCCAGAATGTCGCGGTAGGCTTTGCGCACGGCTTGGGCGTTGGTCAGATTGAGCTTGACGCCGCCGGCATCCGTTTTGTGAACGACATCCGGCGAAACGATTTTCATCACCACGGGAAAGCCGATTTTGTCGCAGATGGCCAGCGCTTCATCTTCGGAGCGGGCCACCAGGTAGCCGGTGGTCGCAATACCGATGCCTTCCAGGATTTCCTTGCTTTCATGTTCCATCAGGTAGCTGCGGTTGTCCCGGACGGCCTGATGGATCATCTCCGCCAACTCATCTGGCAAAAGTTTGTCCTGCGCTACTTCCGGCGCCATCCGGGTGACCAATCTTCCCGATGCCGCCTGCGGTGATCCTGACTGTTCCTTATCCATAGTCCTCTCCCCCCTCATGTGTTTCCCCTCGTTTTATTGTTCAGCATCAAAGCAATACGAAACTTGAACATGATAGCGGATTAACACAGGCGTTGAAAAGATTATATCGGCAGAGCGCTTATTTATGTGTCGGAACAATGCCGGATGACATGACGGACTTTGTCCGACAGGCTGTCAGCGTAAGGCGTTGCGTGAGGGGATTCATGGCGGGCAGAAAGAGGTCTTACCTCTTTAACCCGTCTTTAACAAATTTTGCGGATAACTTGATCGGGAATGTGCCCGAATAGGGTAAAGACCGGATAAAAACAAATGTTGTGTGTTTCTGGCGTCCCATGTAGTATCTTGGTTATTATATGAATTTCTTCTCCTTGTTAAACAATTTTTGATGAGGTAGTGAAATGGAGCAGAGATAAAGATTATGTTGATCAACCTGTTTACAATTTTTGCTTCTTCTTTTGTCATTGCGCTTTCCGGCGCTTTAATGCCGGGGCCGCTTCTGACGGCGACGATCAGCGAGAGCTCACAGCGCGGTTTTGTCGCAGGGCCGCTGATGATTGCCGGGCATGCAATTCTGGAGCTTACGCTGGTCATCGCCCTGCTTGCCGGACTGGCGCCATTCTTTCAGCAGCCGGTTGTTTTTGTGGTCAGCGCACTGGCGGGTTCCGCCATTCTTTTGGGGATGGCTTTCGGGATGTTTCGGGGGCTGGGGGAGCTGCGCCTGTCCTGGGAGGGTCAACAAAAAAAGCAGAACCATCCGGTGTTTGCCGGCATCTTAATGAGCGTTTCCAATCCTTACTGGATAATCTGGTGGGCGACCATTGGCGTGGGGTATATTCTCTATTCCCGGCAATTCGGCGTATGGGGCGTTGTTTTTTTCTTTGCCGGCCATATATTGGCGGACCTGGCCTGGTATTCATTGGTTGCCGCCGCCGTAGCGGGAGGAAAACATTTTCTGACCGATCGTCTCTACCGCGGCCTGATAGCGCTGTGCGCCGTTTTTCTGGTGGTGTTTGCCGGCTATTTTGTTTATGCGGGCATCGAGAAATTGCAGACGCTTATTGCATAGCCCGGTTTCAATCTGATCAATAGTCTCTTGATGTGATTTTATTTAAAATCGGCCGAAACAATCATTCCCCATATCGCTCTGCCTGAGCCGTGGGCGCTTCGCTTGGATCCCGAACCGATACGCGGTTGCGGGCAGGATGACGGCGAATTCTTCTCCGCCGTATCGCGCGATGCAGTCTCCGGTGCGCGTTACGGCTTCCCTCAAGACCCGGGCGACCGCTTTCAGGCAATCGTCCCCTCCCAGAGTTCCACGGTGAATGGAATTACAGCATATCACCCATAAATATTTTGCAATAGTTATATTGTGACAACGCCTTAAATGGCGGAAAACGAACCGGACTTTCTTGCCCGGGCCACGCCCAGCATGTACTCATCCATCGACTTCGCCATGCGGGGCACATAGGCTCCCAGTGCCATGCTGAGGCAGCCCTCACGGTCATCTTCGGTAACAAAGATCACTCTTTTGTTTTCCGCCGCGCCTTTGAGGATGCCCGCCGCCGATTGTTCCGGTGTGATGGCCGAGTCGGGGATCGGACCGCCTCCCCAGATCGCCGTCGCAACAGTGCCCGGAACCACAGTGGAAAAACGGATGCCTTCATCCCAGTATTCATAGCGAAGCGAGGTGGTCAGAGCCAGCACGGCCGACTTGGTAGCGGAATACATGCTCTGATAGGGGAGATGAACGTAGGCAATACCGGAAGCGGTACTGGCGATATGTCCGCTCTTTTGCGCCTTCATGTATGGCAGGGCCGCGCGCACACCATAGATTACACTGTAGAAATTGATGGCGAAAGCCTTTTCCCATTTATCGTTGTCCTGCTCTTCAAAAGCACCGGACAGGCCAAGACCGGCATTGTTGAAAAGCAGGTCGATTCGTCCTCCACCAAATGCGGCCGCCGCGTCCACCATGGCTTTGACACCGGATTCCGAGGTCACGTCGGTTTTTACTCCCTGCACTTTGCCGGGATACTTTTCGCCCAGCCGGGCAACATGCCTTTTATGGAACATGCAAAGATCAGATGCCGGAAAATTCCTTTGTGCTTTAACCACGTTCGAAACTTGCTTTTGGCAAATAACATCTGCAGAAAGAGCAGGATACCTCCGGGACCAAAACAGATAAACCGTTCTCGTAATAAGGGAGAGCTCCTGAAGACACCGGAAAGAGTA
>DFZJ01000109.1:7419-11411 GCA_002382045.1 Syntrophaceae bacterium UBA4059 | reverse complement strand
TTAAAATGGAGGAAGACTAATGGATCAACGACAAATTACAAAAGGGATGATTGAATTTATCAAATCGGTATTGGACAACACCTTTAATGCGCTCTCCACCATCCAGGATCAATCGGCAAAAATGTTTGCCGATTTCATGGATAAAGCCCACGGGTTGCCTGACGACAAGAAAAAAGCAATTAATGATTGGCTTGCAGCTTACAAAAAAGGTCGCGATGACTTTAAAAAGGCAACCGATGAGAAATACGAGAAGGTTGCGAATTACTTCATGAGATACTTCATGAGACAAGGAAACACCGGTCTCCCGGAATGAAGAAGTAATGTATTCCGGTTGAGGCAGCTGCTTTTTTAAATTCAATATTAAACGTGCAATAGTTCTTAAGGAGGCGAGGTATGGATTTTATCAAGCGTATCCTTGTTGTCAGTTGGCTGACCCAATATTGTGACAATACGATTAAAGNNGTACCTATGGTTTCCGTTGAACAAGAGCATAAAAACGAGATGGCCAAGTATAAAGCCCAATTGCATGAAATAATCAGTGTGGAAAATATGAAGGGCATGGCGATTAAGGAATTTGTCAAGGAAGGCAATTCTTCCGAGATCGTCCTGACTCTGGCAAAAGAAGAACACATTGACCTGTTAATCCTCCGCAGCCAACAAGAAAGCCGCCTGGAACGTATGCTGGTCGGAGGAAGTAATGATGAAATCATCAGAGCCATGCCCTGCTCGATTTTTCTGGTAAAACAAGAATTATGCGCCGTAAAGTAAACAAAGCGAGTATAGTTTTGTGAACATGCTCAGAGGTAATAGATGCCAAAATCTATTTTCTGCATCAACTGCGGTTCATCATCGATCAAGTTTGCCCTGTATAAGTCGGGAAGCTATGAAGAATTGGTTGCTCAAGGAGCGGCGGAACGAATTGGATTACCGGACGGCGAGCTGTGGTTAAATGATGGCGCAGGACATAGATTATCAGACTCGAATGTGCAATTACCCGATAACCATCGGGCGATCGAATTGATCTTCAAGCAGGTTATCGAAAAACATAATTTTCCAATCCCCGATGCGGTTGGACATCGTCTGGCTCATGGCGGCCCCGGCCATTTGGCGCCGGAGATTATGACCCCGGCTTTGATGAAAGAACTTCATGCGCTCATTTCTTTGGCGCCGATCCATCTGCCGGGCGAGCTCGCTTGTATTGAAGCCGTCAGTGAGCACTATCCTCAACTTCCCCAGGTGGTTTGCTTTGACACAACCTTTCATTGTCAAATGCCGGACATGGGAAAGCTGCTACCGTTGGATTATCATTTACGGAAGGAAGGTATCCACCGTTACGGATTTCACGGCCTCTCCTATGAATATATTACCGGCGTCCTCGATGCGTCTGTTCACNNNNCGCGCAGGCGAGCTTGATCCGGGAGTCATTTTATACCTCATGAATGAAAAAGGCTACGACCTCGGGCGTCTCCAGGATTTACTATATCATCATTCCGGCCTCATGGGCGTGTCGGGCATAAGCTCCGATATGAAAACATTGCTTGATCAGCGCAACAACTCTCCGCAGGCGAGCCAGGCCATAACGTTTTATTGCTACACGGTTCGAAAATACATCGGGGCGCTATCCGCCGTCCTGGGCGGCCTGGACACGCTGGTCTTTACCGGAGGCATTGGAGAGAGGTCTGCGCCGATTCGCTGGCTGATCTGCCGCGGGCTTGAGTATTTAGGCCTTATTCTTGATCCCGTAAGCAACGATACTCATGCCGATGTCATATCGGCAAAGCACAGTCCCTGCGGTGTGCGCGTCATACCAACCAATGAGGACATCATGATTGCCAGACATGCCGGAGAAGTCCTCTTCAAATCAGATAAGGGAAAATAATCATGAAAATGGAGTTTACTAATTTTGACGAATTACGCCGTGAGGTTCATGGATTGAAAGCCGTGCCGACGGCTGTCATTGACGCTGATGAGCGGCATGTTCTGGAAGGCGCCTGCGAGGCTGCGGCCGAAGGGCTGATCGAACCCACGTTAATCGGCGATAAAGATGTCATTGCCAAGTTACTGGGTGACATCAAATGCAAAAACAATTTTCGCGTCATCCATGCCTGCGATGACGATACCATGGCCGAGTCAGGCGTCGAACTGATTGAAAAAGGCAAAGTCCGGGCGTTGATGAAAGGTCACATCCATACCGATCAATTTCTCCATCCCGTTCTCGTTCATCACCTGCAAGGAAAAAAAAGAATCTCCCATGTATTTCTGGCCGATTTAAAAACCTATCCGAAATTGCTGTACATCACGGATGCCGCGATCAATATCACGCCCGACCTTTCCACCAAAATGCACATTATTCAAAATGCAGTGGATATGTGCATGCTGCTGGGTATAGAACAACCCAAGGTTGCTGCGTTGTCGGCTGTGGAACTCATCAATCCGTCCATTCCCTCTACCATCGACGCGGCGTGTCTGGCCAAAATGGCCGAACGCGGACAAATTACCGGCGCATTGGTGGACGGGCCGCTGGCCTTCGATAATGCCATTTCATCCGAGTCTGCCAAAGTCAAGGGAATCAAAAGCGACGTGGCCGGCGATGTGGACATCCTGCTGGCGCCCGATCTTGTCTCGGGAAATATTCTGGTCAAAGACCTGGAATACCTTGCCGGCGCCCAATTAGCCGGTATTGTTGTCGGATCAAAAGTGCCGATTATCCTCACGTCGCGTTCCGATCCGGCCAATGCGCGAATTCTTTCGTGCGCCGTGGCAGCGCTTTTATGCCACAGAATGGAGTAAACGATGAGCCAGGAAAACAATTACCTCACAAATTTTAATTTCAACCCCCTGTTCAGGGATATGTATGACTACCTCCTCGATTCGGTGCAGAGGTCGATTCTTTTTATGGATATTCTCCGCAAACGCGGGAATAATTATTTCCAAACCATCAAAAAAGGTGAACCGCCGGTACTGATTTTTGATTATGAAATTCTTCTTTCGGGCCTGGCCTTGAAACGCCAGGTGAACTATGATCTAGCTAGGATTATTCCCCCCAAAGAAAACATCGTCAATCCGAACAGCCGGCCTATTGTCGTCATCGATCCGCGGGCGGGAAACGGTCCGGGGATCGGCGGGTCCAAGCGCGACTCCGAAATCGGCGNNCAAGGCCATCCAGTCTATTTCATTCTTTTCCATCCGGAACCTGTTTCCGGACAAACCATCGCCGATGTAGAGCAGGCGGAAATTTTGTTTATCGAAGAAGTGTCCAGGCGTCATCCCAAGGCGCCAAAACCGGCCGTCATTGGCAATTGCCAGGCGGGCTGGGCTGTGGCCATGCTGGGCGCCGACCGTCCGGATATTACCGGACCGCTGGTACTCAATGGTGCGCCTCTCTCTTTCTGGGCGGGTGTTCAAGGGAAAAATCCTATGAGATATGGCGGCGGACTTTTGGGTGGCATCTGGATGGTATCGCTGATGGCTGATCTGGGTAATGGAAATTTCGATGGCGCTTGGCTTGAAGAAAATTTCGAATCCTTGAATCCGGGGAATACCCTTTGGACCAAGCAATATAATCTCTATTCCAATGTTGACACAGATGAAGAACGATACCTCACCTTTGAAAAGTGGTGGGATGGTTATTCTGATTTGAGCAAAGAGGAAATGCATTTTATTGTCGAAAACCTTTTTGTAGGAAATAAACTGGAAGAAGGGAAACTGACACTGGACAGAAAAAAAATAATCAATTTAACAGACATCAAAAAGCCACTGCTCCTGTTTGCATCCGAGGGAGACAATATTACGCCGCCCCAGCAGGCGCTGGACTGGATTATCAAGGAGTATGGCAGCACAAAAGAAATCAAACGGCTGGGTAAAGTCATCATCTATATGATTCACCCGAATGTCGGACACCTGGGCATATTTGTCGGCGCCAAGATTGCTCAAAAGGAACACAATGAAATCATTAAAAGCATTGATATCATCGACGCGCTGTCGCCGGGTCT
>DFZJ01000109.1:0-7287 GCA_002382045.1 Syntrophaceae bacterium UBA4059 | reverse complement strand
AAACAAATCCATCCGCTCCGGGTGAATAAATATATCTTTTCAGATACGGTCAATCCGTTCATGCCAATCTTCAAGACGCTGGCCCCTTTTGTGAAAAATAATCGCAGCCTAGTTTCCCCGGACAACCCCTTTTTGGCTATTGAAAAGAATGTCTCGAACAACATTGTGGCCCTTCTGGACAGTTACCAGAGCATGCGAGACCATTTCGATGAAGCCTTATTTTTCGCCATCTATGAAAACCCCTTGATGAAGATGCTCTATCCTGAAGCGCCCCGGAAAGAGACCGCGAGTGAAGACGCGAGAAAAGACAAGAAAAGAGTAAAGATTCAGAAAGGCAAACCGGCACTTGCTCAAAGAGGATGATTCATGGAACATCATCATTCAGAACACCCGCAGGACGGAATGAGTCACACCATGCGTGAAGGGCACGACATGAAAGGGTCTAAAGGTGGCAACCACACCGACCACCATGCCCACATGGCGGCGGACTTCCGGAAACGGTTCTGGATTTCGCTTATTTTGACCCTGCCGATTCTTGTTCTCTCACCGCTGCTTCAAAAACTGGTGGGTGTGCGGGAGATCATTCATTTTCCCGGCGATACCTATGTCTTATTCGGCTTTTCTTCTGCAGTCTTTTGGTATGGTGGCTGGCCGTTTCTCAAAGGGCTGTTCGAGGAGATCAAATCCCGTCAGCCCGGGATGATGACGCTGGTTGCCGTCGCCATCACCACGGCCTATGTTTACAGCAGCGCCGTTGCATTCGGCCTCACCGGCAAAATCTTCTTCTGGGAATTGGCCACGCTTGTAGACATCATGCTGCTGGGGCACTGGATCGAGATGAGGTCGGTGATGGGCGCTTCAAAAGCCCTGGAGGAACTGGCCAAACTCATGCCCTCCGATGCCCACAAACTCATGCCCGACGGCAGCGTAAAAGGCGTGCCGCTCGGGGAACTGGCGGTTGATGATAAAGTCCTGATCAAACCGGGTGAGAAAATTCCCGCAGACGGTGTCATTGTGGAAGGTGAGAGCTCGGTTAATGAAGCGATGCTCACCGGGGAATCAACCCCTGTTGCCAAAAAGACCGGCGGCAAGGTCATCGGCGGCGCAATCAATGGCGAAGGCTCTCTGACCATCGAGGTCAAAAGCACCGGCAAGGATTCATTTCTGGCGCAGGTTATCGTCCTCGTCAAACAAGCCCAGGAAAGCAAATCAAAGACCCAAAGGCTTGCCGACACCGCCGCGATGTGGCTCACGATTGTGGCGCTCAGTTGCGGCGTCGTCACCTTCCTGATCTGGCTGGTTGGCATGAGCAAGGAATTTGCCTTTGCTATCGAAAGAGCTGTGACGGTTATGGTTATTACCTGTCCGCACGCCCTGGGTCTTGCCGTGCCGCTGGTGGTGGCCGTATCCACAGCCTTGGCCGCGAAAAACGGCCTGCTCATTCGTAACCGCGTTTCTTTCGAAGGTGCCCGAAAACTTCAGGCCGTCATTTTTGATAAGACCGGCACGCTTACTGAAGGCCGTTTTGGTGTGACCGACACGCTGGTGCTTTCGCGGGACATCGACGAAGAAACGCTGCGCCAATACGCGGCCTCCGTAGATGCAAATTCCGAACATCCCATTGCCAAAGCCATTACCGCTGCTTCGGAAAAGAGGCTGCCCGTCGAAAACTTTAAAAGTATCCCGGGCAAAGGCGCCGAAGGCAGGGTCGAAGGCAAGGAGGTCAAGGTGGTCAGCCCGGGCTTTCTGCATGAACAGAACATTGATCTTGCCGATCCGCGCATCGAACCACTGCAAGCCCAGGGAAAGACAGTTGTGTTTGTTATCGTTGAAGGGAAGTTGAAAGGAGCGATTGCTTTAGCCGACATCATCCGACCCGAGGCGAAGCAAGCTATCGATGTCCTTAAGGCATTGAACATCCAATGCATGATGCTCACCGGCGATAACAAAGCAACAGCCAAATGGGTATCGGAGCAGGTAGGGCTGGATGAATACTTCGCCGAAGTCCTGCCCCAGGACAAAGCCGCTAAAGTGAAAGAAGTCCAGTCCCGGGGTATCCTGGTGGCCATGACCGGTGACGGCGTGAACGATGCTCCGGCGCTGGCACAGGCTGATGTGGGCATCGCCATCGGAGCGGGTTCCGATGTGGCGGTGGAAACAGCTGACGTGATTCTGGTGCGGAGTAATCCGCTGGATGTTGTGGCCATTATTCAGTTATCCCGGGCTACGCACCGCAAGATGATTCAAAATCTTTTCTGGGCCACGGGCTACAATGCTTTCGCCATTCCACTGGCCGCGGGAGCGCTTTATGCATGGGGCGTGCTGCTCAGTCCCGCCTTGGGTGCGGTGTTGATGTCCGCAAGCACGGTGATTGTGGCTGTCAATGCACGATTGCTGAGGCTGAAAGCCGAGCCTAAATCCGAAGACAAAGCTTCGAGGGCAGCCGTCCGTCCAGTACGATCCTAATGGAACGGCTGACTTCGGCGGCATTGGGGAAGCTCGTTGCCTTCTGCGAACACAGCGTCTTCACTCAAGGTGCCATTTGGCAAATTAATTCGTTTGATCAGTGGGGGGTCGAACCGGGGGAGACGATTGCCGAGTGAATTATCCCCGAACTTGAGACAGTGGCCAGGGGCCAACTCAAGCACGACAGTTCAACCAACGTGTTGATACTGCGCTACAGGAGGTCCAAGGAGTTATTGCAGGGCAGATGAAACCAAGAAAATGAGGCAACAATGTCCATTGAACTCAATGAAGAAAACGGCGGGAAGG
This sequence comes from Syntrophaceae bacterium UBA4059, assembly GCA_002382045.1. GTDB lineage: Bacteria > Desulfobacterota > Syntrophia > Syntrophales > Smithellaceae > UBA8904. The sequence continues at coordinate 4,515 of DFZJ01000109.1, read as the reverse complement.
TGCTTGTTGTTCACGTCAGCGGCAAGTTGGTAAAGGCGGATTATGAACTCTTTGTGCCCGAGGTCGAGCGACTCGTCAAACAGTACGGAAAGTTGAGCATGTTGTTCGATATGACCGGCTTCCACGGCTGGGATGCGGGCGCGATGTGGGAGGACCTCAAGTTCGGCATTAAACACTTCACCGATATCGAGAGGCTCGCGATGGTCGGGGAAAAGAAGTGGCAGCAAGGCATGGCGATGTTTTGCAAACCGTTCACGAAAGCAGCGATCCGATATTTCGATCACACCGACATCGCAGAGGCGAGGACGTGGTTGACCGAGACTTAGCGGCTTGATCGCGATCAGTATAGATGGCGTGAGTATGACAATAAGTATGCCGTAACTCGCGAAATCTGCGGCGCAGGAAGAACAGGAGGAATACATCCTATGGAAACTAACGTCAACCAGCCCAAGGCGTCCGAATCGAAACCGGAATCGAAACCTGATGCGAAAGATGGTTTAAAAACGCTGCCAATGACGGAACTGGAGAAAAAGTTAGAATCATCGCCTGGCGGTCTAACCCAAGCCGAGGCGCAGAAACGGCTGACCCGATACGGGCCCAATGAAATTGAAGAAAAGAAGACCAATCCGTTTCTGAAATTTCTCAGCTATTTCTGGGGGCCCATCCCGTGGATGATTGAAGCGGCGGTGATTCTTTCAGCGATAGCGCGGCATTGGCCGGATTTTTTCATCATTCTCGTGCTTCTTGTGGCAAACGCCGTGGTCGGCTTCTGGGAAGAACACCAGGCGGGCAACGCCATCGAGGCCCTGAAGGCCAAGCTGGCGATCAAGGCCCGGGTGAAGCGAGACGGGAAATGGGTCAACCCGGCGGCGCGCGAGTTGGTGCCGGGCGATGTCATTCGCCTGCGTCTGGGCGATATTGTGCCCGCTGATGCGCGCTTGCTGGAGGGAGATCCGATAGAGGTAGATCAATCCGCGCTGACGGGAGAGTCGTTGCCCGCCACGCGAAAGTCAAGCGAAGCGGTATACTCCGGGTCGATTATCCGGCAGGGTGAAAGCGAAGCGCTGGTCTATGCCACGGGCGCCAACACTTACTTCGGCAAAACAGCGCAACTGGTGCAGGAAGCCCATACGGTCAGCCATTTTCAAAAGGCGGTTTTGAAGATCGGCAATTACCTGATCATTCTGGCGGTAACGCTGGTGGCGGTCATTATCGGTTTCGCCATCTATCGCGGCGACGCGATCCTCACCACGTTGCAGTTTGCCCTGGTGCTGACCGTGGCCGCAATTCCCGTTGCCATGCCAACAGTGCTTTCGGTGACGATGGCGGTCGGTGCACGCCTGCTTGCCAAGAAAGAGGCGATTGTAAGCAAGTTGGTGGCCATCGAGGAATTGGCGGGTGTGGACGTGTTATGCGCGGATAAGACCGGCACATTGACCCAGAACAAGCTGACACTTGGCGATCCGTTTTGCGTCAATGATATTCCCGCCGATCAAGTCATCCTGAATGGTGCGCTGGCGTCGCGCGCGGAAAATAACGACACCATTGATTTGGCCGTTCTGGGCGGACTGAAAGACAAAGAGGCATTAAAAGGCTACCAAGCGGTTCATTTCCAGCCCTTCGATGCCGTGCATAAGCGCACCGAAGCCACCATCAAGGACAAGGATGGAAAGACGTTCAAGGTGACGAAAGGCGCACCGCAGGTTATTTTGGCATTATCGGTCAATACCGGGGAGGTGAAGTCCGCCGTTGACAAGGCGGTCAACGACTTTGCGGCGCGCGGCTTTCGCTCGTTGGGAGTGGCTCGTGCCGAGGGAGACAGCCAATGGCAATTTGTTGGCGTGTTGCCCCTGTTTGACCCGCCGCGGGAAGATGCCAAGGCAACCATCGCGACCGCACTGACAATGGGCGTAAAGATCAAGATGGTGACGGGCGATGCACTGGCCATCACCAGGGAAACCGCAAAAAAGCTAGACATGGGTACAAATATTCTCGATGCAGAGGGCTTGGGCGATTCGAAAAAGCAAGAGACCACCGAGGTGTCCGAGTCCATCGAGAAAGCCGACGGTTTTGCCCAGGTATTCCCTGAGCACAAGTTCCATATTGTGGATGTATTGCAAAAGCTCGGCCACATCGTTGGCATGACGGGCGATGGGGTCAACGACGCGCCTGCTCTGAAGAAAGCCGACTGTGGTATCGCCGTTTCGGGTGCGACGGACGCGGCGCGCGCGGCAGCCGCTATTGTGCTAATGACGCCGGGCCTGTCCGTGATTATTGACGCGATCAAGGAGAGCCGGCGCATATTCCAGCGGATGAACAGCTATGCGATCTACCGCATCGCCGAGACGCTGCGCGTTCTGTTCTTCATGACACTGGCGATTCTGGTATTTAACTTTTATCCATTAACGGCGGTGATGATCGTAATGCTGGCGCTTTTAAACGACTGCGCCATCCTGTCCATTGCCTATGACAATGTTCATTACAAGGATCAGCCCGAAGCCTGGAACATGCGCATGGTTCTGGGAGTTGCCACGGCGCTGGGAGTTATCGGGGTAATTTCGGCTTTCGGGTTGTTTTATCTGGGTGAGCGCGTCTTTCATCTCGACCGTGCACACATCCAGACACTGATGTATTTGAAGCTGTCCGTGGCCGGACATCTGACGATCTTCCTCACGCGTACGCGCGGGCGGTTCTGGTCCATACGCCCCGCGAAGATTTTGTGGATAGCGGTGCTCGGCACGCAAATCATCGCGACCATGATTGCTGTTTACGGACTCTTTATGACGCCCATAAGCTGGGGTTGGGCCGGATTCGTATGGGGCTATGCGCTGCTGTGGTTCCTGGTGAACGATCGCATAAAACTGCTCGCCTATCGGATTTTTGACCCCGCCAAAGTCGCGAAACCGTCCGGTTTGAAACCGCAGATCAGTATGTGACGGATGGCTGCGGGTAAAACAACTCTCGATGCACCTGTAACACTTCGCGGTTTTCTCCACCCAGAGGACGCGGCAGCTTGAATTATGAAACACCTTTTGATAAGTTATTAAGGAATTACCAAATAAGTGTGCAGCACCAATTCTTATTTTGCCGCAGGCCGCTAAGAGGACGCCGATGAGAGTTTTGCTGGTAGAAGATGACGTCAAGATTGCCTCCTTCATCATCAAGGGGTTAAAAGCGGCGGGGTATGCGGTGGACCATGCCCCGGATGGCGAAGAAGGTCTCCACCTCGCTCTTTCGGAACCTTACGATGCTGCCCCGGCAGGATGGGTTGAGTCTGATCAGGGAACTGCGCGCCGGAAAGGTGAACACTCCGGTCCTGATTCTGAGCGCGAAGGGTTCGGTGGACGACCGGGTGAAGGGGCTGGAAACCGGAGGAGACGACTATCTGACAAAACCATTTGCCTTCTCGGAGCTTCTGGCCCGCGTGCAGGCTCCGATCCGCAGGGCCGGCGGCATTTCCGATCCCATCCGTTTAAGCGTCGGCGATCTGTCCGTCAATCTTATCACATGTGAAGTTGCGCGCGGCGGAAAAATAATCGATCTGCAACCCCGGGAATTTTCACTTCTTGAATACCTGATGCGCAACGCGGGGAGAATCGTGTCCAAAACAATGATCATGGAACACGTTTGGGATTATCATTTCGATCCCCAGACTAACGTGGTGGAAGCCAGAATCAGCCGGTTACGGGACAAGATTGATAGAGACGCCGATCAGAAGTTGATTCATACCATGCGCGGAGTGGGATATGTCATCAAAGAAACTTAGGCGGTTCAGAAACAGTCTGACTTTCCGCCTGATGCTATGGTACGGCGGCATCTTTGCGGTATCCTCATTCATCGCTTTCTTTTTGTTTTACACGCTCATCACCTCCGTTATTCAGGCAAAAACGGATGATGATCTTACGAATCAGGCGCGGCAGTTTTCGACGGTTTTGCAGGAACGGGGGATTGAGGCGGTTGAAAACTTTGCCCTCTTTGAAGCGCAGGCGGCCGGAGAGAAAAAGGTGTTCTTACCCGGAAAGTGTCCATTAACGGATTGGGGTTTTGTACCTTCCCTTCAGCTTTGGTGTTGATCAGCGTTTGGCCTTTTAAATTGTCAGGTGTTTCCGAATACCAGAAGGTGCCTTCTTCAGAAACAAGGAATCGCGCCGCCTTATAAAAAATGGCGTTATGCAAAACTTTATTGTCGCCCGAACTGATAATATTGATATTCATCCCCGTATCGGACAACTGATTAGAAAAGGAGGAATCCGCGGGCATTTGGTGATATCTGTGTTTGGGACTGAACCTCTTCAGCCATTTGACCGTCCGGGAAACCGGTTTGAATCCTTTTTTAACGAATTGCAGTTGTTTTACCTTTGATCTTTCCTTATCCAACCTGTTTCGGAGGGTGTTCAAATCATGATTGATTATGGCAATAGTTTAAGCACGAAATTGAAAAAGGCAAATGCACTCCCGCCCGATAATGAATGAGATTATCTGTCATAGGGTAAACCAATGAAAATCGTCAAGTCT
>DFZJ01000110.1 GCA_002382045.1 Syntrophaceae bacterium UBA4059 | reverse complement strand
CGGGGGATACGATAAAATCTGTTTGCACCCTCAACCTCTGGTAATAAAAAGCGGTCGAAGGTCCGTCCGTGGCCGTACCACTCTTGAGAGTGGTCTTATCCAAATACATGCCCGCCGCATAATACTCGCCGCTGAATTTTACATCAACGGCCATTGCCTGCGTGCTGAAGGCTAACATCAACCCCAGTGACAGCAATACCAACCAATACTTCTTCATCTTTTCCTCCTGAATTATTTTTTTAACCCCCGCCGGGTTTTAAGAAACATCATTTTGCGGGAGGGACGATAGCATTGAAAATATTATTTGTAAATGAAATCTTAGCGTAAATTGTAATATTAAGTAATATTATGCAATTTATTGTCTATTTGTGTCATATTTTGCCTTGCTGATGCATGATAGCATCAGCCTTTGTTCACGTAAAAAGGGACGGCTTGTTATTCCGGTGCACCCGGACAAGCCGTCCCCAATATGTAAACCTTGAACCGCATGCCACCTCGCGCCACCTCGTGTGACCTTCAGGTCATCAGGTGGTCAGGCGATGAACCGCTGAACCCTGAACCGTGAACCGCTGAACCCTGAACCCATTCTTACAGCGGTATATTATTATGTTTTTTCTCCAGACGCGCCTCTTTTTTATCCTTCATGGCATCGAGCACCGCAATGATGCGTTTGCGCGTTTCCCGGGGAAGAATGACTTCTTCTATCGCACCGAGTGAGGCGGCAAAATACGGGTTGTTGAATTTCTCTTCATAGCCCGCGATCAGTTCAGCCCGCTTGGCCGCGGGATCATCCGCTGCTTTAATCTCGCTGCGGTAAATGATGTTGCAGGCGCCTTCCGCACCCATCACCGCAATTTCCGCCGTCGGCCACGCCATGACATAATCAGCGCCAAGCTGCTTGCAGCACATGCCGATGTAAGATCCGCCATAGTCTTTGCGGGTCACGACCGTAATTTTAGGGACGGTGGCTTCCGAATAGGCGTGCAGCAGTTTCGCGCCGTGACGGATAATGCCCGCCCATTCCTGATCGGTGCCGGGCATGTAACCGGGGACGTCGGCAAAGGTCAAAAGCGGAATATTGAAGGCGTCGCAGAAACGGATGAAACGCGAAGCCTTGTCCGAAGCGTTGACATTGAGGACGCCCGCATAAGCCATCGGATTATTGGCGATAACACCGACGGGCTGGCCCATGATGCGTATCAGGGAAACAATGATGTTGGGGGCCCATTGAGTGTGCAGTTCAAACATTTCACCGTTGTCGGCCACCGATTTGATGACGTTTTTCATGTTGTAGGCGCGGTTTGCCTTATCCGGAATAACTTTATCCAGTTCGGGGCATTCCCTGTCCGGGCTGTCGGTTGATGGTGCGCCAGGCAGGGGAATATTGCAGCTGTCGGGTAGATAAGAGAGCAATTGTTTAATCTTATCGAGGCAATCCGCATCATTTTCCGTCACCACATGGCAGACACCGCTTTTTGAGGCATGGGCCAGGGCGCCGCCCAAGTCTTCCTGACTCACGTCTTCGCCGATGACGGCTTTGATGACTTCCGGACCGGTGATGTACATATAGGATGTGTTTTTCACCATGAAGATCCAGTCGGTCAGGGCCGGCGAATAAACGGCGCCGCCAGCCGTGGGTCCCATGATGGCTGTAATTTGGGGAATATAGCCGGAAGCGATGGTGTTGCGATAAAAGATGCCGCCGTAGCCTTCCAGAGAGGGAACGCCTTCCTGAATTCTGGCGCCGCCGGAATCGTTGATGGCGATAAAGGGTTTCTGCGCGGCAATGGCCATATCCATGACCTTCCAGATTTTTTTAGCGTGCATTTCGCCCAGCGTGCCGCCCGCGCTGGTGAAATCCTGGGACGCGGCAAAAACCGTGCGGCCATTGACTTTGCCAAAACCCGTGATGACGCCGTCCGCCGGAATTTCTTTTTTATCCATGCCAAAAAGGGTTGCGTGGTGCTTCACAAAAAGCTGAACTTCCTGAAAGGTTCCCTTGTCAAATAAATAGTCCAGACGTTCGCGGGCAGTCATCTTGCCGCCGTCATGCTGCTTTTTAACTTGTTTTTCTCCGCCCATCTGCATCAGGGTCTGAACTCTGGCTTCAAAGTTCTGGATTTTCCCCTGAGTTGTCCCCTGCTTTACTTCGTCACTCATAACGCGTCTCCTTTATATATTATATTTTTATTTGTTTTTGTCTTGACCCGCTTTTTCGCGTAAGTTACTATCGCAGCCATTAAAACGTAGCTTGGATATGGCCCCGGATGAAAGGCGCCGGTTTTTTGCTTAACCTTTTTGGGAAAAACTGGCAAGTACGATTAATAAACCATGCGTAACTTTAAAATGATTGTGGAATATGACGGCGCCGCATACGTCGGCTGGCAAAGACAGCCAAACGGGGTTTCGATTCAGCAGATTCTGGAAGAAGCCATCGGCAGGATCACGTCGGGCAAGGTAACGTTGGTCGGTTCAGGACGCACGGATGCCGGCGTACATGCCCTTAATCAGGTTGCCAACTTTAAGAGCCTGACATCGCTCCCTGCTGAAAAGATATTCCGGGGCGTCAACAGCGTCCTGCCGCCGGATGTTGTGGTCAAGAATCTCGAAGAGGTTCCTATCGATTTTCATGCCCGGCGCGATGTCCAGAGCAAGGTCTATGTTTACCGGATCTGCAACCAGAATTTGAGGCCGGCGCTGGGCCGCGAATACTGCTGGTTCATCCGTTATCCGCTGGACATAGCAAAGATGCGGGAAGCGGCCAGACACCTGCTGGGCGCCCATGATTTTTCCTGTTTTTGCGCCACCGGCACGGACGTCAAAGATCGGGTGCGGACGCTCACCGCTATCATCATTGAAACCGGCCCTGATGGTTTGATCGAAATTACAGTGGAAGCAAAGGGATTTTTGAAGTATATGGTGCGTAATATCGTCGGGACGCTTACGGAAGTCGCCCGCGGTAAACGACAGCCGGAGGAGATGCGGGAGATTATTGATTCCCGCGACCGAAACATCGCGGGGGTGACCGCGCCCGCCCGCGGTCTTTTTTTGAAAGAGGTTAAATACTGAACATTGAAAGTATTATTGCTGGGACACAAAGGAATGCTGGGAAGCGACCTTGCCGCGCAGTTTCGTTACCGGCACGACGTTGTCGGCATGGATCTGGGTGATATCGATATCACCCGCGCGGATGAATGTCAGCGGGCGGTTCAGGAAACCCGGCCGCAACTGGTTATCAATGCCGCAGCCTATACCAACGTGGACGGCTGCGAAACGGCTCAGGAGGAATGCTTTGCCGCCAACGCCGAAGCGGTGAAGAACATTGCAGAGGCTTGCCGCGGCAAAAATATTACCCTCATTCATTTCAGTACGGACTATGTATTTGACGGAACCGGCATCCGCCCCTACATAGAAGAAGATGCCTGCAATCCGATCAATGTATATGGCGCCTCCAAGCTGGCCGGCGAGAATTATCTGCGGACGATCACCGACAATTATATTCTGATCCGCACGGCCTGGCTTTATGGCGCAAAGGGCAAAAACTTTGTGCAGGCTATTCTGGAGAGAGCCCGAACGACGGGCAAGCTGACGGTTGTGGACGACCAGATAGGATCGCCCACCTGCTCGCGGGATCTGGCGGCAGCGACCGAGCTGCTGGTGGATAAAAACGTCCGGGGCGTCTTCCATGTCACCAACCGAGGGACTTGCAGCTGGTACGAGTTTGCCAAAAAAATACTGAAAGAGGCCCGCCTGGACACGGTCGAAATCACGCCAATCAAAACCGCCGAATTACAAAGGGCGGCTCTGAGGCCGGCCTACAGCGTTCTCGGCATGCAAAAGTTCATGACCGCAACCGGGAAAACCATGCAGCCCTGGCAGCTGGCTTTTTCGGATTACTATCAATGGATAACCAGTCGCACCTGCTGCAGCGAATCCAGTTATTTAAACAAATGAATTCCTGCTGCGTATGTGATATGATTATTGCCAATCTTATCAAAATGGAGGTTGCGCCATGCGAATTCTTTTCAAGCATTTATACGGTTGTCTGATTGTTATTCTGGCCATGACCCTTCAGAGCTGTCTGGTCTCGACGCCATCCACCCTCATCACACCGGAAATCCGGTCTTTGTATGAAGGCGAGTATAAAATTGATGACGCCATGAAAGATCATGTTCCCCTGTATGTCGCCGTCTTGCCCTTTACGGACAACTCCGACAGCAAGGAAGGCGGAAAGGCCATGCGAATGGGCTTCTATAACCATTTCAGTTCGCTCCCCTTCAAAGACATGGAACTCTATAAAGTGGACGATCTGCTGGCCAAAGCGGGCCTGACCGATCCGGACGTCATCCGGAAAACACCGCCGCAGAAACTGGGTGAAATTCTGGGAGTGGACGCGGTTGTTTTCGGCGAGATATCCGATTTTGACAAATATTTTGCCGTTGTGTATTCTCAGGTTGCCGTCGGCGCGGAAGTCAAAATGTTCGACGCGAAAACCGGCCATTTTCTCTGGAGCGGCAAGCACAAGGTGCGCAAGCATGAAGGCGGCGTATCCACGAATCCGGTGGGCATCATCGCCACGGTCATTGCAACGGCGATGAATGTCCGCGATATTCAGCTTTTGCGCGCCAATGATGATCTGTTCCGCGATATGGTCACAACCATTCCCACCCCGTCGCTGGGCGAGGCGCTGCGTCCGCCAGTCATTACCCTCTTAACACAGGATTCCAAAGGACTGCCGAAAAACGCGGGCAAAGAAATCAAGGTCGTCATTCAGGGCGCGCCAAAAATGCGGGCCTGGTTTGACATCGGTCAATACCGGAAGCGCATTGAAATGCAGGAGGTCGAACCGGGCGGCTATTACGGCGTCTATAAGGTGGTGCCGGGGGACAATATCGAAAAAGCCATCGTGACGGGTTATCTGACGGATGATTCCGGAAATACCTCCCAATGGGTTGATGCGATAGGGTCGGTCACCCTCGATACCACCCCGCCTGAAAAACCCGCGCACGTCACAGGTCTCGGCCGCAATAAGCTGGTCGAACTTCGCTGGGATAAATCCCCCGAGGCGGATCTGGCCGGTTACATCATCTATCGTTCCGAAACACCGCTCACAGGCTACATCCAGATCGGCAAAACGGAGTTAAACACATTTGTCGATACCGATAAAAATCTGGTCAACTCGAAAACATATTATTATCGCGTTACGGCTGTCGATTTTGCCGGTAATGAAAGTCAGATGGCGCAGGCCCAGGGCATGCCGGTTGCGCCGGGTCCAACAGCGGTTTCCGGTTTAATTGATTCTGATACAACCTGGTACGCAGGCGCCAGTCCCTATATTCTGGAATCGGACGTGACGGTCAAAGACAAAGCGCTTTTGACCATCGAGCCGGGAACGGAAATCAAGTCCAAAGGCGGCGCGCTGATTATTGAAGGCCGGATTTCAGCGCAGGGAGACAATGATCGGATCATTCGTTTTGACTCGGTTCAAGACGATAAACTCTGGCCGGGAATCACCTTCGCCAACGTCAAAGACCGGGAAAACAAACTGGCGTTTATCCGCGTGCGAAACGCGCAAACGGCCGTCACTTGCCAGGCGTCCTCACCGGTCATTGAAAGGTCCGAGTTTACACAAAATCGTGAAGGAATTAAAATTCAGGGGGCGTTTTCCAAACCGACGATCAGCAAAAACAGCTTCTATAAAAACAAGGAAATTGCCATATTGGTCAGAGACGGGGCCGCGCCGCGAATTCTGGAAAACGCCATTCATGACAACGACAATACCGGGTTGATGGTACAATCAGCCACACCGGAAATTGCGCAAAACACGATCACGCGGAACAAGAATAACGGCCTTGTGGTCAAAGGCGCGCAGCCCGTCATCCGGCAAAATAACCTTGTTGATAATGAGCCTTACAATCTGGCCGGTGAAATGACCGGCACATCCGCGAAGGCACTGGATAACTGGTGGGGCAGCGCGAAAATGGCGGATGTCCTGGCCGGGATTAAGGGACGCGTCGATGTTCATTCCGTCCTTGATGCTCCCTATCCGCAGGGGAAAACGCAGGCGGTATCCATCATGGATAAGAAACTCGGCGGCCCCATCAAGACGGATTCTTATTTGATTTTATCGAACAGCCCCTACCGGATCACGAAGGACGTGATCATTGACGGGGGGGCAACGCTGACCATCGAACCGGGTGTCGTTCTGGAATTTGATTCCAAAACGTCTATCATCACTTTGAACGGCGGCATGATCGCGCGGGGAACAAAAGACAAACCGATTACCTTTACCGCCGCTTCCTCATCGCCTACCCCGGGCTTCTACACCAGTGCCGTCCGGTTTTCCGAAGCCACCAAAGTCAACAGCTCATTTGCCTATTGCATTGTAAAGTATGCGGTCACTGCTTTTGATATCTATGAAGGATCGCCGGAAATATCCCACAGCTACATCGCGTATTCTTCCCAGAATGCCATTTATTGCCGGAAAAACGTCACCCCGGTGATCTCTTATAACACCTTTGCGGAAAACCAGGGTGAAGGCGCGATTACCTGTGTCGGCGCGGCTAATCCCAAAATTTTCCAAAATAATTTTATCGGCAACGCGGTGGCCATTCAGAGCTTTTCGACGATCTACATTGACGCCCGGAATAACTGGTGGGGAAAAGCGCCTCCCGACCCCAAAATATTCTGGGGGGAAAATATCAACACCAAACCCTGGCTGTTAAAAGAAAACCCCGACGCTTTTAAGGAAAGCCGTTAACGCCGGCGGATAATTGCACCACAGCTATATTCCGTCTCCCCGCAACGCTCAGCGGGGAGACGGATTGATGCGCCCGGCACAAAAACCTTTAATACGCAGCCCCGCCGCTCTGCTTTAAACTCCCGACGCATCATGAGGTTCAACTGGTCCGACCATACTTTGGCCCCGTGATCAAAAGTAAAATCTATACCATTTATGACTGGCACATCCAGCCTTACCAAGGAGCATGAAATGCAGAGCGTCTGGGAATCAAAAGGAAGAAAAAAAATACACACCCGTAAGATTGAAGTATCGACATATGAATACGATGAACAAAGAATCATCGTCGAAGGCATCCTGAAAGATGACCGTTATCAGGACACGCACGCGGTAACCGGTGAAACATTTCCGCGCGGCGTCATCCATCACATGGGCATCCGCCTGCTGATAAACTGTTCCAGCTTGTTGATTGAGGACATTGATGTGGATCTGATTGCCGTCCCCAGAGAGGCATGCCGGGAAACCATCGCGTGCCTTGCTCCCATTAAGGGCCTGACGATTTCCCGGGGATTCACGGCAAAAGTGAAGAAATTAGCCGGAGGCAGCAAGGGCTGCACCCATTTACTGGAACTTTTACAGGCCATGGCGCCGGCTGCCGTGCAGGGATACGCGGCGCACCAGTCGCAGAAACCGCCTGATTCACATTCCGATCACGCCAAGTTCATTATGAAATATCTGATTAACACTTGCCATGCGTGGCGTGAAGACGGCCCTTATGTTAAAATGTATAACAAAATGATCAAGATGAAGTAAACGACAAATCAAAAGGAAGAAGCACCGTACCCCTATTGAACCCTTCAGGGCTGCTTGTCTGAGTACAACTGATAGCCCGTCATGGAGGCGCTACATTCGTAACGCCTCCATGACAGAAATCGTTTAAGACAAGATCAATCCCGGAACCGGAAATTTAACACAGAATGCTTCCACATCCTCTTTCATGCTCCGCAGCAATGCTTCATCCTGATAATTTTTCAACAAAGTGCTGATCCAGTTTCCAATTTGAATCATCTCCGCCTCTTTCATGCCGCGTGTTGTCGCCGCCGGTGTCCCCAGACGAATGCCGCTGGGTCGAAGCGGCGGATTCGGATCATCCGGAATTATCTGTTTGTTGGTGGTAATGGAGACGCTGTCCAGAATAATTTCTGCCTGCTTCCCATCGATGCCGAAACTTTTGACCGTATTGATCACCATCATGTGATTGTCTGTTCCGTTGGTGATCAGCTTGACGCCTTTTTCAATCAACGTTTGGGCAAGCACCCTGGCATTCCGTAAAATCTGCGTTGCGTACACCTTGAAATCCGGTTCGAGCGCTTTGCCCAGTGTGACGGCAATGGCCGCGATAGTCTGCATGTGCGGCCCGCCCTGGAGTCCCGGAAATACCGACTTGTCAATCTCACCCGCGTATTTTGATTTGCACATAATGAGTGCGCCTCTGGGCCCCCGCAGGCTTTTGTGTGTTGTTGTCGTGACGATGTCAAATCCGCAGTTAAAGGGATTCTGCATCACTCCCGCTGCCACCAGTCCGCCGATATGAGAAATATCAGCCATGGTGATGGCGCCAACCTCATCTGCCACTCTTTTAAAATTATCATAGTGATCATCTCTGGGATAAGACGTATAACCGCACAGGACTATTTTCGGCTTCGTCTCAATGGCTGTTTTCATCAAAGCGTCAAAATCGATTTTTCCGGAATTATCCGGGTCCGTTTTATAGCGGACGAAATTGAATAATTTCCCCATATGGGATACGGGAGCGCCATGCGTCAGATGTCCGCCGTGAGAAAGATCCATCCCCAAAATGGTATCTCCCGGCTTGAGAAAGGCTAAATAGACCGCCTGATTCATCGGCGACCCCGACAGGGCCTGGACATTGGCATGCTGGCAGCGGAAAACTTTCTTTGCCCGCTCGATGGCTAACAACTCAATCTTGTCCGTAAATTCCTGTCCGCCATAGTACCGCTTGCCGGGATACCCTTCGGAATACTTGTTTGTAAAAACGGACCCGTTGGCGGCCAGCACTTCCGGATAAGTATAGTTCTCCGACGGGATGAGTTCGATCCCTTTGCGTTCCCTCTGTTCTTCACCTGAAATGGCGTGAAAGACTTCCGGATCGTTTTGCCTGAGACTCTCCCAATTGCTGTTCATACAATTTTCAGTCGCTTGATTTTGTTTCTTTAAAGATGTGTTTTGGATTGACGTGTTTTGTTTTTTCGTAACCATAGAATCCTCCTTCCAATATTTTTAAATATTTTTTCTTTGCCCAGGCGCACGGCAAAAGAAGGAAGCTTCCTGATGGTTATTTCCACCCACAACGCCAGTTGCTGACTGGCTTGTCTTGTAAAGAATGGCAAATTATTTTGCAAGCATTTTTTGGATACCGGCGGAAGCGCCGCACATATTCACTTGAAATGAATAGCCTTTTTTATTGTCAGTCAGATTCTCATTGACAATCCATTTATTCCCGCCCACAAACTTAAAAAAAAAGTAAAAACAAGTTGCCTCCCGTTTCCGGGAAAGGTAATAAAGCTGTCAGCAAAGCCTTCCGGGCTAAATGTGTATTGAGAATTTTTTAAAGGCGGAGAACATGGATAAGGCAAGGCTATGGACAAAGGATTTTGTCACCGTTTCTGTGATTAATTTCCTGGTATATCTGACGCATTTCTTATTGATGGTAACGATCGCGTCTTATGCCGTAGATAAATTCCACGCATCCACCAAGATCGCGGGACTTGTGGCGGGCATTTTCATTATCGGGGCATTATTAGGCCGGTTAGGAACCGGACGACTTATTGAAGACACGGGCAGCAAAAAAGTTTTAATGATCGGCACATTTTTTTTTATTATCACTTCGCTGCTCTATTTTGCGGCAATTCATTTATCGCTGTTGATCATCATCAGGCTTTTACATGGCATCGCTTTCGGGGCGGCCAGCACGGCTACGGGAACCATCGTCGCCCAGATTATTCCCAGCAGCAGGCGCGGGGAAGGCATCGGCTGTTACAGTATGGGTGCAATACTGTCTGTGGCATTAGGTCCTTTTGTGGGGCTGTTTTTAATTCACGGCGTGGATTATAATATGATATTTGTTGTGACGTCGGTATTGGCCGCCGGCAGTTTTGCGCTATCTTTTATCGTTGCAAAACCGGCTTATCTTGCACCCGAGCCGAATCAGGTCAGTGCTGTAAAAAGTTTTCAACTTTCCAATTTTCTGGAATTCAAAGCCATACCGATTTCCATTATTATTTTAGTCATCAGTTTTAGTTATTCCGGCGTATTAACATTTATCCCCCTGTACGCCAAGCAGATTCATCTGGTGGAAGCGGCAAGCTTCTATTTTCTGGTCTATGCCGTGACGGTCTTTTTCTCGAGGCCTTTGTCCGGACGTTTATTGGACGTCAGAGGCGCTAATTTCGTCGTCTACCCCTGCCTTCTCATTTATGCCGTCGGGATGCTTTTATTCAGTCAAGCCAGTCATGGCATTGCTTTGCTCCTGGCGGGAGTGATCATTGGCCTGGGTTATGGAAACTTCACATCCTCCGCTCAGGCCATTTCCATTAAAGGCCTTCCGCCTCATCGATTAGGCCTGGCCACATCCACATTTTTCATTTTTGTAGATTTAGGATTTGGCGTGGGACCGTATTTACTCGGTTCATTGGCGCCATTCACCGGGTACCGCGGCTTATACTTAATGATGGCCATCGTGATCCTGGCGACGATTCCCCTTTACTACTTTTTATATGGAAGAAAGGCATCATCTGAATAGTTGCGCTCAGACAGCTGTTATTCAGTTGTCATGATCGCCATATTTAATAAAACAGGGGGGCATGAAAAGTGAAAAATAATTCACCGTTTGCAATAACCATCAGCCGTCAGTTAGGCAGTGGAGGGGCCTATGTGGGACAAAAGCTGGCTAAAAGCCTGAATATATTTTATGCCGACCGTGAAATCATCAATCAGGCAGCCAAACAGTTTTCGGTATTGGAAGAGGATTTGAAATCGCGCGACGAAAAAAAACTTTCGTTCTGGCAGTCCTTCATACGATCCTATGCCGCTGCGCCGGATACCTATGTGGAACCACGAATTCTGCCTCCATCAGACCATGCGTTATTTAAAACTGAGGGTGAAATAATCGCGCGTATCGCCAAGGAACGTTCAGCGGTTATTATTGGACGATGCGGTTCTTATATTCTCCGTGAGCATCCGAATCATGTCAGTTTGTTTTTACATGCTGATATTGCTTTCCGCAATAATCGTATTCAGGACTTATATGCCGTGTCGGAAGAAGTCGCCGGAAACATGATTGCCCAGAGCGATAAGGAAAGAGCTCTCTATCATCAAACCGTTACCGGGCAGAAATGGGCGGATGCAAGACGATATCATCTGACGATCGATACAAGTCAAATCGGTCTTGATAAAACGGTTGAACTGATTTTGAAATACCTGGAATTAAACACATAACAATCCGTAATTCATCCGTAATTCATCGTTGACACGTCACCACGATTCCTATAATCTGCCTCCCAGGAGAAATACTATGACAAAAATATCACCTATTACATGGGATCCCCTGTATAGCGTTCACGTGGATGCTCTTGATGCTCAGCACAAACAACTTTTTGATATTGCGAATCACCTCATCGATGTTTTTGAAAGCAGCGAAGACGATTTATTATCGGTGCTCAATGACCTTGTCGAATTGCCTTAAATAAAACATTACCCAAAAACTTCTTGAAAGGTTAAGCGGTATGCACGTAGGCATTTTTGCTGATATTGAGGGAAGCTTTGGCATTTGGCGTATGCGCCAATGTCGCATGGGAACGCCAGATGCCTTTTTCCCANNTGGTGTGCCCGTGGGCTTTGTTTCAGGGGAAGAGATTGCCATAAAGCAGGCCCTGCAAGTACTGCCCTGGGCGAAATCAGTGATCGTGGATAAACGCAAAGAAGCCTATACCTCCGGGAAAGAGAGCATACAGTAAACTTACGTTCTTTCCAAAGAACAGATACCTGTTTCGAAGACCGCTTCTTTTCCTCATGAGGAGTTTTTACCGGATAAAAAACATGTACTTTGTACCGACCCCTAATTCAGAAGGAGCTTCCCTGACATAACATGCGGACGCCATTTTTATTCCCATATCAAATTCGTCTGCCACTGCCGGGACTGCGATAAGGATTTTGAAATCGACCGGGATGATTACGCCGGTGAAGATATTCTCTGCCCAAACTGTTCCACCGCCAACTACACGCTCCTTTCTGGCGCCAAGTTTCAAATAGAAGGCATTGAAGTTATTTAAGTAAAAAATAAATCATCGATATTTCACAGGAATTCATACCATGAATGACAAAACTAAAACCAATCCGGAAGATAACGCCAATCCTAAAAAAGTTCATCCTCAACAGGAAGGCAAGGTAAAACCCGTTTCCCGGGCCGCCGGCGCCTCCATTAAATTCAGCAGGGGATATCCCATCCCGGAAGACCTCCTGAAAAATCTGCGTTACGAATATTTGAGACGCGAACTATGGGTGCCGCTGGAATTACGCGGAGGAAAGATGGTCGTCATCGTTGATAATCCCAGCAATATCATCAAAAGGGATATGATTGAAAACATCCTGAAAACCAAGTCGGTAGAATATATTTCCGCCACCAAACAGGACATCTGGAAATTTATTGAATGCTTTTATGATGTCGGCGAGCCGGAAGACAAGGATGACGCAACCGATGGTGAAACGAAAAAGGAAGCCGCCGATGGGGTTACGGAAGCGGACATCAGTATCGTGAAACTGATCAATGATGCCATCAATGAAGCTTATGACAAGCGTGCTTCCGACATTCATATCGAACCTGACACCAGTAATAAGTTTGTTAACCTCCGTTTCCGGATCGACGGAGAATGTATTCACTATAAAAATTATCCTTATGAATACAGAGCGGCTATCGTCTCCCGGATCAAAATCATGGCGGACCTTGATATTACGGAAAAGCGTCTTCCGCAGGATGGAAAAATCAAATACAAGGTGCCGGGCGCCGATGAAATAGAACTTCGGGTTGCGACATTACCGACACACGGTTATGTAGAGGACGTGGTCCTGCGCCTGCTCACCCGGGGTAAAATCATGACCCTTGAAGAACTTCAGATGTCTGAAATGGTTCACGATCTATTCAAGGCCCAGTTGACCAAGCCTTATGGTCTTATTCTTCTGGTCGGGCCGACAGGTTCAGGAAAGACCACAACCGCCCATGCCGCGCTTCAGATTATCAACAAACCCAACGTCAAGATCTGGACGGCGGAAGATCCCGTGGAAATTACGCAGCAGGGCATCAGGCAGTTGCAGGTCCATCATAAAATCGGTCTGGATTTCGCGGCGGCGATGAGATCCTTTCTGCGCGCTGATCCCGACGTCATCATGGTCGGAGAAATGCGCGATTATGAAACGGCCAAAATGGGCATTGAAGCATCCACAACCGGCCATCTGGTCATTAGTACGCTCCACACCAATAACGCCCCTGAAACTATCGTACGCCTTCTCGATATGGGCATCGATCCCTTTGCCTTCGCCGATTCCCTGCTCAGTGTCCTGGCCCAGAGACTCGTGCGCCGCCTGTGCGGCAAATGCAAAGAAGCCTACCATCCATCAGAAAAGGAATATGCGGAACTTGCTCATCATTACGGTGAAAAGGCTTTTGCCGCTCTCAACATTCCCTATCGCGACGATTTTAAGCTATACCGAGCAAAAGGATGCGAAGAATGCCATAACATGGGCTACCACGGCAGATTGGGACTCTTTGAATTGCTGATTGCCTCCGACAACATCAAACAAATGATTATCAGCCGTAAATCCATCGCCGCTCTTCGCAAAACAGCCATCGCCGAAGGCATGGAGACACTGCTCCAATGCGGCGTATCAAAGGTTATCGCAGGAGAAACCGACTTGATGGAGGTTCTGAGCGTTTGTATCCGATAAATGAAACAGCCCTTTTCGCACACCTGCAAAGCAGGGAACGATCGTAAACCGTTCCCTGCTTTTTTTTGCTAATATGCGCAGCTAAATTTTAAGGGTTATCGTCGCCTTCACCACCCGGCCATTTGTCGATGCCGGGAAATGCCACTGCTTGATTTGATCCGTGATGCGATGCCTCGCCCAGAGGTATTTCAGGGCGGTATTTATGTTTTTTCCACATTTCGTTTAACGGTTTTAATGTTTCATTGAAACAAAAGCGAAACATGAGCGGTTAAAAACCTGTTCGACGGGATAGACAATAAGTAATTACAAGTCAGATCTTATACTTATAAATTATTTCACATCACCCCATAAATCTGGCACGGTCTTTTCATTAGCAGAAAGGCAATCACGGGCTGAAAGCCCTCCGCTTTGCGGGATAAGTTAAACTAACAAATTCCAAAAAAGCGGTGCTTTTTTAGAATTGAAGTTTAACTAAATGAACTAAACGGGGACAACCCGAAAACAAACACAGGAGGTAACAGATCATGAAAAAGACATTAGGAACCATCGTAGCGGCAGCGGCAATCATTCTCGTAACAGCAACTTTTGGATTCGCGGAATACGCGGCGGCGGGAGCAGCCAATTTCCCGTATTTTCAACTGGGTTGCCTGGTTGTGGGCGGTTTGATTCTTGCTTCTTTGAAAAGAAAGTATGACCGGATGTACACATCGGAAGTCGTCGGCGCCTTCGCTCTTTACGCCGTCTTGATGGCGCTCTTCACCAATCCGGTGATTGAAGTTGTGAAGAACATTGTCAGCTGAGAGTCAAAATACAAGGTTTAAGATTGACTGATTAAAGTGATCTGTTCAAATACAACCCCCTTAAGGCAAATGCTTTCAGGGGGTTTTCGTTATGATGATAACCATGCGCAATATTGCAGATTACCGTTCAACAGATCATCCTGACAATGACCGTAAATAATCGCCACAAAAATGATGAGAAGCGCGTACATAAAATTACCCGGAGCATCAATTCCGCCGATATCATTGGCGTTGACGGCAGGGAAATACATCAGCAGCG
Organism: Syntrophaceae bacterium UBA4059; assembly: GCA_002382045.1. Lineage (GTDB taxonomy): Bacteria > Desulfobacterota > Syntrophia > Syntrophales > Smithellaceae > UBA8904. Next base: position 19,882 of record DFZJ01000110.1, on the reverse strand, counting down.
GAGGAATGATGCCGACTGCGCGCCAGTATCCGGCTTCAGCAAGAAACATGGCCGCCGCAAGGATGATGGATACGACTAAATAAAGTATTAAAGTATCAAGAGGCATTTTTCCGAGCAGGTAAAAAATAACGGATATAAGCGTAAAAAAGGATGCGCCAACAAATGTAATCAATAGTATGTTGCGGGTGATATATTCCCGCCTCGCCGCTTCAGGCTCCACTTCATTTACTGTGCTGATGAATTTGAATGGGTTCATTTTTCTTTCCCCTCATGTTTTGTTGACGGCATTTGTATCCGACTTTTTGACGCCCCCCGGGCTTCTTCTTGAGTATAGCGCCGGATCTCTTCGAGAAATATTTTTCCGTATTGGTTCATTTTATGTTCCCCGACGCCGCTCACGCCCAGCATTTCAATTTCATCTTGAGGGCGCGCATCGGCCATCGCCAGCAGCGTCCGGTCGGAAAACACAACATAAGCCGGCGCATTGTTTTCATCCGCAATCGTTTTTCTCAAAACGCGCAGGCGCTCAAAAAGCCCGTCGGCCGGTGTTTGTTTTCCAGGAAGCGCGGCGATGGTTTCGAGCTTCTTTTCCAATTCCAGAGGCTTTGTTAAAAGCACATCCATTTCCGCTTTCAGAATTTTGCGGCTCAGGTCGTTTAGCTTCAGCGCATAGCCTTCATCATAGGCGATATCCACAAAACCGGAATTCAGCATCTGAAAGATATATTCCGCCCATTCGCCATACCGGATATCACGGCCGACGCCGAATGTTTTGATCCGGTCATAACCGTTTTCCCTGATGAATGGATTGGCAGAGCCGCGCAGAATATTGATCAGGGTCGTCATGTTGATTTTTTCACTCGTGCGGGCGACAGCCGACAGCGCCTTCTGGGCGATGATCGTGCCGTTGAATTTTTTCGGCGGATTCCTGCACACGTCGCAGTTGCCGCAGTCGCCTTGCGGCTGTTCGTTAAAATAACTGAGCAGAATCCGGCGGCGACAGACATCCGCTTCCGCATAGCGCTTCATCCGGTCGAGCTTGGCCGAAAGTAGGTCCTGTCTTTCCTGCGGCAAATCTTTGAGCATCTCATAATGTGTTTTGACATCGGCGTAACTGTAAAACAACACCGTGTCGGCGGGGGCGCCGTCACGCCCGGCCCGACCGATTTCCTGATAATAGCTTTCGATATTTTTCGGCAGACTGTAATGAACGATCCAGCGGATATTCGATTTATCAATACCCAGACCAAAGGCGATCGTGGCGCAGATGATCTGAATTTTGTCGCGGATAAACGCGTCCTGTATTATGCTGCGCCCGTCATTGTCCATGCCGGCGTGGTAGAAAGCCGCCCGATAGCCGCGTCCCTGAAGCCTGGCTGCCACATTTTCCGTCGTCCTGCGGCTGAGGCAATAAATAATCCCCGGCTGGTTTTTTCTTTTGGCCAGAAAGCGCAGGATCTGATCGAGACGCTTCTGTCCCGAATACACCGCCAGGCTTAAATTCGGCCGGTCGAAGGAAGCAATAAACTGATGCTCCTCGGGAATGGCGAGCTGGCGGAGAATGTCCCTGCGGATCACCCGGTCAGCCGTGGCGGTAAGCGCGAGAAGCGGAACATCTGGAAACTTTTTTCGCAAAACATTCAGTCTTAAATAGTCGGGACGAAAATCATGTCCCCACGATGAAATGCAGTGCGCCTCGTCCACGGCAAAAAGGGAAAGCCTGAGCTTCTGCAAAAAGCTGATGGTTGAAGCGACCGCCAGCCGTTCCGGCGAAATATAAAGCAGCTTGATGTTGCCTTTCAGACATTGACCGATAATCTCCGCGCTCTCGGAATCGCTGAGGCTGCTGTTGAGAAACGCCGCGGCAATGCCGTTGGCGGTCAGGGAATCCACCTGATCCTTCATTAAAGCAATCAGCGGTGAAATCACGATGGCCGTGCCCTCCGTGATCAGCGCCGGAATCTGAAAGCAGACCGATTTGCCCCCGCCGGTCGGCATCAAAACCAGCGCGTCTTTGCCGGCCCGAACGTGGTCGATGATTTCCGACTGCAGCGGATAGAATGTGTCGTAACCGAAGTATTTTTTTAAGGCGTCCTGTTTGGTCATCATCCGCGAGACATCCATTTTATATTCTTCCTTTTAAAAGCGCTTGCCGAGATAAAGATCAATGGACGAGTGACCGCGCTGGGCCTGGCCATAGGCAAGGTCAATCGTTCCGAGAAAGGTCTTTGTTCAGAGAAAAACACTGCCCGGCTGTTGATAGCCGTTTTTGTAAACTGCATGGTCAGACCGTAATGACTGGACCCTTTAAAATTATCTTCCAGACCAAGACCAAAACGGAATATTAAGCTTGTTAAAATCGTCAATGCCGGATTTGTTTCACAGACACTCTCCCCCGCAAATCGAGAACAATCCCTTCTCTGGCCAACAGTTGTTTTTTCATGCCGCTCCCGCCGCCGAACTGCCCTATCCTTCCGCCGGCCTGAACTACACGATGACAGGGAATGACAATGGGAAAAGGATTGTTCGCCATGACAGCCCCCACCGCCCGGGCGGCCCGAGGCGATCCTGCCTTTGCCGCCAGGCCCGAGTAGGTGTCCACTTTTCCACGGGGGATTTTGTATGTTAGTTTTAATACGCCGGCCGAAAATTCCGTAAGACGTGATAAATTCAGTCGTGATAAATTAAAATGTTGCTTTTTACCGTTGTACAAATCGGCTATTAACTGATCAATGCCGTCGGGAATCACGCGCGCCGTCATATGAATTGCGGGAAAATCGCGGACCATTCGGCTTTTCATTTTCCCCCGGCCGCCGGGCAGATAAATAGATTCCACCAGCGGTTTACCCGCGGCATCACGCCACACCAGCCCGATTTCCTCTTTCCCGACTTTGATCAATTGATAGAACATGCTGTCCCTCGTGGCTCGTCGTTCGTAGGGAACGGTCGCGACCGCCCATGCGGGTGGCAAGACCGTCGCCTATCGCCTATCGCCTCTAACCTATATGTTCAATGAGTATCTTCACGCCGATCGCAATCAAAACAAGGCCGCCCAGGATTTCCACTTTGCGGCCGAATATCCGCGCCAGCACTTTACCAAACACCATGCCGACTGCCGTCATTAGAAAACAAACCACCCCGATGATCGCCGCCGGAAAAAAGATAGGCGTTTTTAAAAGAGAAAAGCTGAATCCGACCGCCAGCGCGTCGATGCTGGTGGCAATCGAAAGCACCAAAAGCGGCCAGCCCCGCGTCTGGTCAGCCGTTTGCTCATCGTCTTCTTTTTCAAAACCTTCCCAAATCATTTTTCCGCCGACGACGGCCAGAAGCACAAAAGCAACCCAGTGGTCAAAACCCCGGATCAGATCGACCACCGTCGAACCAGCCAACCATCCGATAAGCGGCATTACAAACTGAAAAATACCGAAAGCGAAGGACAGCCGCAAAACCGGAGCCCAGGCTTTCTTCCTATTGGAAGCGCCGATGCCAATAGCCACGGAAAACGCATCCACTCCCAGACCAATCGCCAGAAGAAATATTGTTATCAGACTCATATTCAATCATCACTTTTCTGTACTATTCAAATGAAAATAAATTTTTTCCGCCAGGTCCTTACCAATTCCCGGCACACTTTGCAAATCGGCAAGCGACGCATTTTGAACCTGACATGCAGAGCCAAAATACGTTAATAATATTTTTTTACGCGCCGGGCCGATATCGGGAATGGCATCCAGCACGGAACTCAGATCATTTTTTTGTTTGAGTTTGTGATGATAACTGATCGCAAAGCGGTGCGCCTCATCGCGGACCCGCTGCAAAAGCGACAGCGCGGCGGGACGGGACGACAGATAGACCGCATCCTTGCGCCGGGGCAGATAGACGCGATCCTCCGACTTTGCTGCTTTTCCCCGGAGCTTGTTTTTTGCGGCAAGAAAGGTTCTTTCTTCCTTCGCCAACCCGACCACATCCAGCTTGATTTTCAATTCGTTCAAGACCGAAAGCGCAACATGGAGCTGTCCTTTGCCGCCGTCAACGACCATCAGATCGGGCAGCCGATCGGTCCCGGTAAAATGCCGGGTCAGCACTTCGCGCATCATGCCGTAATCATCCGGTTCGTCCGTGGCTTTAATACGAAAACGCCGGTAACCCGATTTGTCCGGCAGACCGTCCTGAAGGACAACTATCGATCCCACGGCGTTTTTGCCGCTGATATTGGAAATATCGCAGCACTCAATCCGTCGCGGCAATTTGGTCAGAGACAGCTTTTCCTGAAGGATTTGCGCCGCGGCGGTTATCTGATCCTCTTTCTTCCGGCCGGATACCAGAAGTTCGCGGGCATTGGCACAGGCCATATCGGAGAGTGCTTTTTTCGCGCCGCGCTGCGGAACAGTGAGCAGCACTTTCTTTTCTTTTTTATCAGCCAGCCATTCGGCAATCACATCCTCATCAGGCAGGTGAGCAGGCAGGATAATCTCTTCCGGCATATTGGAGCTGTCATAATATTGTTGCAACGCCGACGAAATAACTTCACCTACGTCTGCTTTTGTTTTGACAGGCGTAAATGATTTGCTGCCTGTAAGCTTGCCAGCGCGCACAAACAAAATACAGAGCTGACAGGTATCACCCTCTGCGTAGACGCCCAGCACATCCTGATCCTCTTCACCACCCCAATCTACATTTTGTTTTTCCAGCGCGTGCGTGAGCGCGCCGATGCGGTCGCGCAGACGCGCCGCCTCTTCAAAGTTTAAGTCCTGCGCCGCTTCTTCCATCTGCTTTTTTAAATCGGCAATCAGCTCACGGCGTCGGCCCTGCAGGAAAGCCACGGCGCTTTCGGCCAGTTTCCGGTACGCTGCTTCATCGATCAACTCCCGGCAAGGCGCAAGACATCGTCCGATTTGATATTCCAGACAAGGCCTCTGTCTGATCTGAAAATCCCGGTTGCGGCAGGTGCGCAACGGGAAGACCTGCTGAACAAAACGCAGTGTTTCTTTGGCTGCCAGGCCTGACGGATAGGGACCAAAATACAGCGCTGCATTATTGAGTCTTTTGCGCACCAGTTGGAGGCGCGGATATTTTTCCGCCGGATCAAGCGACAGATGATAGTAGGTTTTATCATCGCGCAAAATGACATTGTAGCGCGGACGGTGCTTCTTGATGAGATTATTTTCCAGAATCAGCGCTTCTTTTTCCGTGGCGGTCGTAATGAACTCAATATCGTTCACCCGAGCCATCAGAAACGGCGCCATCGGCCGCGTGTCGCGGCCGGTAAAATATGAGGCAATGCGACTTTTCAGATCGTTGGCCTTGCCCACATAGATGACTTTCCCCGGCGCATCCAGCATCATATAAACACCGGGGCTGCGGGGCGCGGCAGTCATTTTTTCCTTTAAATCTGTGCTTTCTTCCATCAATATCTTTTCACCATCCACCATTCACCATCCACCATCCACCATCCACCATCCACCATTCACCATTCACTCTTTACTTTTCACCAGAAAATCCGCCAGCACACGCTTTAATACATCCGGCCTGTTCGTGAAAATACCGTTGACCCCCAGGGTCAGCAACCGCATCATTTTCTTTTCATCATTGACCGTATAGACATTCACCGGGATGCCGTACTGCTTCAGATCTGCCAGCCATTTTCCGTTAAGCTCGCGCGCAGAGCAGTTGAATGCATCAGCGCCCAGTGATTCAACAATCTGTGAAGGCATCTTCGATCCGTAATATTTTTTTTCAAAAAGAACGGCTGCGGGGGACAGACAGTCGATTTGTTTGAGATGACCAATGGCGCGGGGATCGAAACTGGAAAAAACGACATGATCACGCATTCCGATGTGATTGACAACCTTCAGACATTTTTCTTCTATCCCGCCGGAAATTTTATCCGTCACCGCTTCGGTCTTGATCTCAATATTAACAGCAATTTTGTTCTGACAGAATTTCAGAACTTCCGCAAGCGTTGGAACCCGGACATCCGCGTAGTTCTCAGCAAACCAGCTCCCGGCATCCAGTTTTTTCAGACGGGCAAGCGTATAATCAGCAATGGCGCCCTTGCCATTTGTGCAGCGGTTGATTTTTTCATCATGAAAAACAACAACCTCGCCGTCCGCCGTGAGCTGGACATCAAGCTCCACCATGTCAGCTGCCATGGTGATTGCGCCCGCGAACGCGACAAGGGTATTTTCCGGGTAATAAGCCGACGCGCCCCGATGGGCGATAATGGTGAAATCCTGTTTGCATTGACGGGAAGGTCCGATCATTTCTAACACCTTGATAGGATATGACAGTCATTTTGTAGCACATTTAAAGATAGAGTTCTTCATTTTTTATTGTTTACAAAACATACCGAAATTGTTATCAATACTTGAACCAATATCCACAAATTTTTTAATGCAAATTCTTCAGGAGGATAATGATGAACATACTCGGCATTTTGGGAAGCCCGCGAATCGGCGGGAACAGCGATGTTCTTTTAAGCCAGGCACTGGCCGGCGCCAAAGATGCCGGGGCGGATTCCGTGGAAAAAATTATCCTCGATCGCAAACACATTTCCGGCTGCAAGGACTGCAAAAAATGCAAAAAAACGGGTATCTGCGCCGTCAAGGACGATATGCAGGAAGTTCAGAAAAAAATTCTGGATGCCTACGCCGTCATCCACAGCTGCCCGGTTTATTTCTGGTCAATGACCGCGCAGATGAAAGCGTATCTGGACCGGTGGTGTGTTTTCTTTGATGAAGAATGGCGCTGGCAGAAGATTTACTATCCGAAAATGCGCGCCAAACGCATCGGCCTGATCACGGTTTGCGGAGAACCGAACGTGCAGACGGCTGACCCGATTGTCCACAGCTTTAAGTCCACGGCTGACTTGACAAAATTAACCTGGCTCGGCGCCGTTATGGCCTCCGCCACCAACAAGGGGGACATTACCAACAACGAAGCGGCCATCAAGGAGGCATTTGAGCTGGGAAGAAAAGCGGCAACACCCTGACCGCCTGATAGGAAAGGGTCCGCCTGCAAACAACGGAGAATTTTCAATACGCAAGGAGGCAGATGAGAGATGCAAAAGGTCATTAAAAATAATTTAATAAAAAAAATGATTGTTCTTTTGGTATTACTGATATCAACTTTCTTGCTGATCCAGACCGGTTGGGCAGAAATGAAAATTACAACCCATGATGGACAAACCATAAAATTGCCTCTGAACAGCAAGGACATAAAGATGATCGAGTTTACACCGGATGAAGTAATACGGTCCATCGACGGCACATGGAACAGCAGCATCGGATTTCAATATCAGATCACGCAGTCAGGAAATTCATTTACCTGGGAAGTATTGAAGCCTATCCGTGAAAAGGGACAAGGGACGATCAACGGCAATACAATCAGCGCATCATGGAGCGGCGCCAATGGTTCGGGGAGCGCAAACGGCCGAATCGTGGCAACGCCTCAGAACACCGCAAATCGAATTGAATGGAGTAACGGTGTAATTTTTTACAGATAAACTCGAAGAAAGGATCTCTGTCTGTGGATCAACCCCTTTTTCTCATTGTCGATGACAGCGCCACCATTCGGAAAGCACTGACCAGGCAGATGGAAGCTTACGGCGCGCGGGTCACCCAGGCGGAGGACGGAGAGCAGGCCTGGGAAGCGGCGCTTCATGACGATTTCGACCTGATCATCGCCGACGTGGAAATGCCAAGACTGGACGGCTTTGGCCTTTGCCGGCGATTGAAAGATGATGCCCGTACACGGGGTATCCCCGTCATTATCCTCAGCTCTCTTGCTGATGACAGGAGCATTGAACAGGGATTTAACGTAGGCGCCGCCGCCTACGTTGCAAAGTCGGAAGCCCATCTCCAGTTAAACGGAGTCATAGAAAAGGTGCTGAAACAGTCCCTTTTTTCCCGCAGCCGCTGCATTTTAGTTGTCGATGATTCCGCAACCATCCGCCAGCTTGTATCAAAGGCTCTTGAAGAAGCCGGCTTCCATGTGATGACGGCGGAAAACGGAAAAAAGGCCTTTAACCGCATTGATGAACAACGGCCCGACCTGATTATCAGCGACATCAACATGCCCGAAATGGACGGGGTTGAGTTCTGCAAAACCATTCATGCCGACCCGAACCTGGCAGGCATCCCCCTGATCATCATGAGCGCAAACAGCGACAGGGCCATTATGCGCCGCCTCATACACTGGGGTGCTTCCGGTTATCTGATCAAACCCTTTAACCTGGACCAAATCGTGATCACCGTTGAAAGGCTGCTGTCGAATCAGTTTCTGATCCTGCTCAAAGAAAAAGAGCGTCTTGATGCCGAGCAGAAAATGATGCTGGCCGGCATTACCAGTCTTATTTCCGCCCTGGAAGCACGTGACCCCTATACAAGGGGTCATTCCGAAGAGGTCGCCAGGATTGTTGCTCTGATAGCAAAACAAATGAACGCCGACGCAGAGACCATCGATTCCATGATCATCGCCGCAAAGCTCCATGACATCGGAAAAATCGGCATCCCGGATTCCATCCTGCTGAAACCCGATCAACTCACCGGAAAAGAATTTTCCATCATCCAGCAGCACCCGGTCATCGGAGCTAACATTTTGGGAGCCATCCCGAGTATTCAACCGCTGCTGCCCGTCATTCTTCATCATCACGAACGCTTTGACGGCAAAGGGTATCCCCACGGACTCAAGGGCGATAATATAGTCCTCTGGGCCAGAGTAGCGGCCGTTGCGGATACGTATCACGCGCTGACCAGCAATCGTCCATACCGTCGCGGCATGAGCCATGAGGATGCCATGGCCATCATTGAAGATGTCCGGGGCTCACAGCTTTGCCCGGATTGCGTCGATGAGTTTAAGAAGCTCTCTCCTTTTCAGGTAGACATATCCATTCCCGAATTGGACTTTATGGACATGAAACGCAAAACCTGATTGCATCTGCCGGATATTCTATCATATTATTTTTATGAACAGGATGGTGGAATGATGAAGTTCTTTTCCAAACTCACCTTTGGCATGCTGGCGCCCTTTGTCGCCATTGTCTTTGGCGCCGCACTCTTTCTTTTCGAACCCTTGCCGCTGCAGGTGCTGCGAAACGCCGTTTTCGATCAATATCAGCGCTGGCACCCGCGCCCCTATCAATACGCCTCTGTTCGTATCATCGATGTTGACGAAGAAAGTCTGAAGCGATTGGGACAGTGGCCCTGGCCGCGTACACGGGTCGCCGAACTGATCCGGCGTCTCCAAAATGATGGGGCAGCCGCCATCAGTCTGGACATTGTATTTGCCGAACCGGACCGGACATCGCCCCAAGCAATGTCCGCCACCTGGAATCTTCCCGATGATCTCCGTCATCGGCTGGAAAGTCTTCCCGATCACGATGATGTCCTGACCCAAACCCTGCGCCAGGGGCGCGTCGTCCTTGGTTTTGCGACCGGACAGGAAACTCCGGCTCGACCTTTCCCCCCACGCCCTTTTCGCGTCATCTTTTCGGGAGAATCTCCGCTTCCTTTTCTTTATTCATTCACCAGTACGGTGGCGTCGATTCCGCCTCTGGCCAGTGCGGCGGCGGGAAACGGCGCCTTAACATTCATTCCGGATTCGGATGGCGTTGTTCGCCGCATCCCTTTAATGATCAGGCGGCAAGACCAGGTGATGCCGTCACTTGCCGCGGAATCCCTTCGGGTGGCGCAGGGGCAGCGCAATTACATCGTGAAAACTCTGACGCAAAAGGGGGTCGGTATTCAGGAGGTCCGCATCGGCGGAATGACGGTTCCGACAACACCTCAGGGGGAAATCTGGGTGCATTACACACGCCCCGTCCCGGATCGTTACATTCCGGCCTGGAAAGTGCTTGCCGGTCAGGTACCCCGGGAACAGGTGGAGGGCCACATCTTACTGATCGGCACTTCGGCGCACGGCCTCATGGATCTCCGATTCAGTCCGATGGGAACCATTATTCCCGGCGTTGAGGTACACACCCAGGCGCTGGAACAGATTTTATCAGGGACCTATATCACGCGGCCTTCCTGGGCAGGAGCCATCGAAGCCCTGCTAATTGTGCTCGGAGGGCTGATCATCGGAATCATCGCTCTTGCCACTCCGGCCCTCGTCTCGGCCAGCGTCACCGCTTTGGTTCTTCTCGCCTCCTTCTGGGGCGCCTGGACCACATTTACCCATTATGGTCTGCTTTTGGACCCCGTCACACCGGGGCTGGCGCTTCTGGTCACCTTCATCCTGGGCAGCATCGTTCACCACATGACCAGCGAGCGGCGTCAACGCTGGGTCCGGGCGGCTTTTTCGCGCTATGTGTCCCCCAATCGCGTTGATTATCTAGTCGATCACCCCGACCAACTGGAACTGGGTGGCCGACGCCAGGAATGCAGTTTCATTTTCACGGACCTCACCAGTTTTACAAGCCTCATGGAAAAAATGGACCCGGCTGATGCGGTTTCGATTCTCAATGCGTATCTCGATCGGATGATCACGATCGCTTTCCATCATGGCGGCACTCTCGACCGGATTGTCGGAGACGCTGTTGCGATCATGTTCTCGGCACCCGTGATCCAAGAGGATCATCGTGCGCGGGCGCTTCAGTGCGCGCTGGAAATGCACACTTTTGCAACATCCTATGCAAATGATTACATCGCCAAAGGTATCCCCTTCGGGCAAACCCGCATCGGTATCCACACAGGCGAGGTCATTGTCGGAAACTTCGGCGGTTCAACCATGTTTGACTATCGTGCGCTGGGTGACGCCGTCAATACAGCCGCCAGACTGGAAAGTGTCAACAAGCATCTGGGAACGCTGATCTGTGTGTCCGAGGCAACCCTCCTGGGCTGCCCTGAAGCCGTTGTCAGACCCGTGGGCTCTGTGGTGCTGAAGGGAAAAACAAAACCCCTGATGGTCTACGAACCCATGACGAAATCAGGAGAAAAAAACGGGAAGTCTGAGCGCGACGTCGCTTACGAAAAGGCGTTTGAGCTGCTGCAGAAGAAAGATCCTCTCGCCTTCGAAACTTTCGAAAAACTGGCCGGTGAAAGGCCGCAAGACCCGCTGGTCATACTTCATCTGAGACGGTTGCAGTCCGGTGAGCAGGGTGATATAATAATTCTAGAGGAAAAATAAACAGGAGGAGCAAACAATGATCCGCTTCATCATGGCAATCACAATGCTGCTTATGGCTGTACCTGCGGCATGGGCACAGGATACCATCGGGTTCGTCAAAACAGTATCGGGCAGCGCAACAATCGTCGATTCCGGAAAAGCGAACACCGCGCAGGTCGGCACGCCGATTAAAATGGGAAATACATTGAAAACCGGGCCCAAGGGCGCCATGGGCGTCACGTTCAAGGACAACACCGTGATGTCATTTGGCCCGGACACTGAACTGACGGTGGACGAGTACCTCTATTCACCAGGAACCGGTAAGCTGAAATTCGGGACGAATATATCTAAAGGTTCCATGCAGGTCGTGTCGGGCGTCATCGCCAAACTCAAACCGCAAGCCGTAACCGTAAAAACACCGTCAGCCATGATCGGATGCCGTGGAACACGTTTCCTGGTCAAAGTGGAACCATCAGACGGGAGGGAATAGCCATGATCCTTAATTTAAAAACAGGATTAACCTTTTTTGCCATCCTGCTGGCGGTAACGAGTTGCGCAACACCCAAATCGTATGTCGTACTGATGGATAATGCGGACGGAACGGTGGGGAAACTGGCGGTGAGCGGTACGAAGGCCGAAGCAAGCGGCGAAAACAGTGACGTTCTGCTTTCGAAGTCCCGAACCGGCGTTGATCTGGACGGCAAGGCAAACACACCTTATGCCGTAGATGAAAACAGGATCAAGAAGGACTTCGGCGAAGCAATCGCAATACAGCCGCCGCTTCCGGTCAGTTTCATGCTCTACTACAAGGCTGGCGGTACGGAGCTGACAGACGAGTCGCAGGCGCTTATTCCGAAGATTGTGGAAACGGCAAGGAAGCATCCGGCGCCTGATGTGTCGGTCATCGGCCACACGGACACCATGGGGGATAGTGAATTCAATGAGCAGATCGGACTGCAACGGGCACGGTCTGTTGCGGAACTCATCAAAAAGGCCGGCATTCAGGTGAATGACCTGACGATCGCATCCCATGGCGAAAGGAATCTGCTGGTCGCCACACCGGACAACACGTCGGAGCCGAAAAACCGCAGGGTCGAAATCACTGTCCGGTAATCCTTTGTCTTACGGTATCGAACAGCATCATACCCGCGTTACTCTTGCGGGATTTGCAAGCTGAAGCAGCTTCCCGCGCCAGCTGGCCCGGCGTCGACTTGTATGGAGCCGCCGTGTGCTTCTACCGCCATGCGGCAGAATGTCAGTCCCAAACCGGTGCCGCCGCGCTTTTCATGTGCGGCGTCCTTTACCTGCGTGAACTTTTCGAAAATGCGTTCGCGTTCCTCAGGTGGCACTCCCGGCCCGGCATCCGTGACGTTGATGCAAACAGCCTGATGGTCGAGTAATTGGGCCGTAATCTCAATCTTGCTTGAAGGTGGCGCAAATTTAAGTGCATTCTCCAGCAGGTTGGCTATCACGCGCCCCAGCACATCGCGATCGGCTTTTACCATCAAACCCGGCAGAATCTGATGGACAATCTTTACATCCCCCTTCGCCATCGGCTGCTCCATTTCGATCACATTCGCAAGCAGGGTGGAGAGATCAAATTCTTTAATGTTCAAAACCAGTTTTCCAGCTTCCAGACGGGCAATATCCAGCAGGGTGGCAATCAGCTGATTCATGCGTTGCGCGGCGCCGCCAGCCAGCTTTGAGAGATGCATGAAGCCTTCCGGGTCATTGACCTGATCCTTCATGCGCTCCAGCAGACTCAAAACCATCATGATGGTATTCAACGGATTACGCAAATCATGAACCACCATCGCCTCAAGCTCTTCACGCAGGCGCAGCAATTCCTGCAATTGCTCTTTTTCTTCGCCCAGGCTGGCGAGGCGCTTCTGCATTTGCTGGTAGGTTTTTCCAAACTGAATCCGCGCCCTGTCCGCGGAAATGACATGCTCGCGATTGGTTAAGGTCATATTCTCAACCAGAGGCAGGGTGTGAGCCAGAAATGTCCGGAGCTTGATCATCGAAATGCAGGACAGCACGACATGCGAAACGGCAATCACGGTTGCCGAGCGGGATTGCTGAGTGATGGCGCCCAGTTCACCCACTAACTCGCCGGCGCCGACGCTGTTGAGCAGATGGGGATCCGCGTGGACATCCGTCACGTACACCGTCAAACTGCCGCTGATGACGTAGTAGACTGAGTCGCTGGCATCTCCCTGGCGAAACAGGACATCTCCTGTTTCCAGAATGACCTCTGTGCCATGCTCCTGGAACAAACACTTGATGTCCGATGGAATCATCATTGCCATTTCCTCTAAGACTAATAATGCATATGATACATTTTGACGTAGACGCCGGGATTTGCATCTAAATAACGCAGCAGATCGACATGCTCAATACAGCACAGAGATGTCTCTTCTTTTGCAACAAAGGAGAAGGTCTTTTTATCTTTTCCTTCGAAGAGTTCCTTTACGCCAAACAGACCGCCTTTTGTCAAGGTATCAATCAAAACGCGGCCACGGTAAACATCAACCTTTCCCTCAACAATGATGTAAGTAAATCCTGCCACCGAATCTTTACCGGCAATCACTTCACCCGGATGGAAGGCATGTGAGCAGGGCCTGATCAGTCCATGAAGCCTCGTTTGCTGCGTTGCCGTCAGATTTCCGAAGATCTCGTTATTCTTCAATATCTTCCGTAATTTCACACTCTGGAAATCGGCAATCCGGCGCAACAGGCATTCGCTTTCCGTGCCGCGGATCAGACTCAACATTTCATCTTTCCGGATGGCAAGCAACTTTGCATCCGTTCTTGACGTCGCCGTTGCCGTACGGCTTTCATCCAAAAGCAGGCTCTTTTCCCCAAAATACCCGCCGACATCATAGGTTGTGCTGATCTTGCCGCTCACCATAATATCGACCACGCCGCTCATGACAACGTAGAATTTGTCGCCCCGTTCACCTTTGCTGAAGATAACGTCGGACGCCTTATAATGTTCAACTTCAGCAACCAGCAGCAACTCCCTGGCCTTTTCAAAGGCCAGGCTCTCAAACAATTCCACCCGGGAAAAGGCGTCCAGCATTTCGATGGCTTCATCATGAAGCAGGGGCTTGACATCCAGTTCAATGGTGTTCGCCAACCCTGTGGGGGCAACCCGCAGACCGCTTTCGCGGGGGATGGTCTGGGGATTCACATGGACCAGATACATTCGCTTCCGGATATCCGCAGGCAGACTGCAAAGGCAGCTAAGCGGCGTATGAATAGGCGGCATGCCTGCTTCATGAAAAATGACATCCCGATCCCAGGGGAAGTTGATCAGAAAATCCCGGCGGTCTTTCGTCAGGACACCCTCGGCATACAATTGTTCAATGTATTGCGGATCGTTCATCGTATCCGAACTGTACACCATGCTTTTTCCATACAAAGAGGCCTGAATGGAGATGGTCGGAATGGAATGGAGGGTATAATTGAAATTGAATCTGCCTCCGCTGATAATCATGGGTCTTCCAATACAGACCGGATAAAAATGAACCAGTTTCTTGAGCCGGTTTATCTCAATACCCGTCAAGGCCTCCGCCTTTTTCATAAAACTGTTATAAATGGTATTGGTTGTATACAGGTTGATCTTTCCCTCATGAAGGATTTTCTGCAGTGTTCCAGCGTCATGATCCGCATGACAGTGCGTCAGAATAACACTATCGATCCATTTCGGGCCGACGCCTAAGGCCAGCAGTTTCTCGGTGGAATTAACAGGGGGATCCACCATAATCCCCCGCCTGCTGACCCAGATGATCAGCCCGGATGTGTCCGCCTCAGGATCGAATCCATGACCGGCCCCGAGGGTTGTAACGCCGAATAAGGGTGGCCGGAAATTATGTTTGGAACTTGCAGAGGCGGATTTACGGACCATGAGGGGCATATCCCGGCTGATCAACGCAATCTCCTTTCCCTTTTCAAAAACCCTTAAATTACCATCGCTGTCAAACTGGACATCCATTCCGCTACAGGATGTTTTTCCGTGAACATCCAAAACGCAAAATTCTATCAGGTCTTCCAGTTCCACGCTGCCCGCAGGCCCCATGGACTTTCTGAAATGATCCATTTCCGCTCTCAGATTCGGGAAACCATGGGTATTTTCTCCTTCTGCATATTCATGGACGTAGTCCATTATTTCCGGCCCGAACAGGGCCTCAGAGATGACCGTTTCAATTCTTTTTCGCTGGCCTTCATTGCAAATGATTCTTGTTTTGGCCTTCTTGATAAAGAAATTGTAATAGACAGGAAATTCCATCTCGGCCAGCGCGACGCCGTAATGCAGATCAAACATATTCCCGGGCACAATATACATATCAGGCACACCGCCCTTAATCTTCATCGTATCTTTGATTGTTTCCGGCGGAATGCCCATTTGAATGTTTCCGTTAGATGCCGGAATCAAAATGCCGCCACGAGATAAGAAGATCAGAGATCCCTTTTTTTCAGCCATGATCCCGTCTCCCTTTCAGGAATGAGAATGAACAAAGGTCTTGTTGCATTTTGTTCTTATAATAGAGAATTCACTGAAATCTAAAATCAGCTTTCAGCGATTGTTCACTTCATTCTTTGTTGAACATAAAACCGATGACAGCGAGAATAACAATCAGCAGACCAATCCCGAAATAAGCAAACGTGTAATTGTTGATAATGAATTCTCCCCCGTCAGAGGAGAAAGCCGGGTTTAGAAAAAATCCCCAGTAAAGCGTGAAACAATAATTGATGATCAGAGCAAGCCTTAACCGGCCAAAAAGCAACGTCAACGTGCTGATCCCCAGCAGCAAGGCCACCTGAGAAAGAGGAACGGCAATTTGTGTACTCAGAAGCATTTCCATGCTTTATTTATACAAAATTAATTTCCTCTTGTCCACAAACTATTAGAGGCAATATTTCATGATGTTCACGAAAATATTTCAGGGGGGAGAAACAAATACTCCCCCCTGTTTTTGTTGGAATAGATGAATCGAAAGGAATTACGCCTTCCGGTCGGTCATCTCATATTCACCGTTGAGGCAGATGACGCAGTTCTGCCAGATACGGTCATACTGCGCAGGATCGTCCACGGGCATCATCAGCATGATCTCTTTGCAGTAACCGCGCTGAACATCGTTGGTCGTCGCCTTGGCATAAATCTGCAATCCAAAGCCGGAGAAATCGCGAACCATAAAGTCGAAGATCTGGTTGACGATATCCTTGTCCAAATTGGCAATTTTAGCCTGCTCCAAAATTAACTGACCATAAACCACAATGGAGAACATCTCACCCACGGTGAGCGAGAAGGACGGATCCATTTCCTGAATCTTGTCCGGGAAGGCTTTCTCCAGCATTTCCCGGAAGAGGCCAATTTGCTTTATGAATACGGTAACATTGGGCAGAGCATTAAATTCATCGAAGACCGGCCGGTAGTCGTTGAACTGGACCTGGCCCAGTCCGCTGGCCGTTCCCTGATTGAAGAGGAACAGGTCGTCGGTCTGGTCGAAAACCGGTCCCACGGGGGCATAGTCCTTGGAATTGAAGAAATATCTCTTGATGAACTTCCGGATCAGTTGGACATTCACATGGACGGTTCCTTCGAGCTTGGCCGGCCCTTTGATGTCACTGGCGACCGTGGCAAAGAAAGTATCGCGCTCGAAACCCTTGGCAGCGATGACATCCCACAGTAACGAGATGACATCTTCCGACTGCGTGGTCACCTTCATCTTGCTGGTGGGGTTAAACAGGAGATAGCGACGATCGTCGGATGAGGCTTTGCGGAAGTAGTCGGTGGAGCGTCGCTGATAGAGCTTCATGCCGACCAGGCGCAGCCACGCCTCCATAAAGTTGCCCTTTACATGGGGCATGTCTGTTACGCGCATCCCATAGAGGGTGCGATTGGCGGCATGGTTGATCGCCTCGTAAAAGGCATGCTCACAAGCGCCGATGGAGGCCGGGCCGATGTTGAACTTGCCGACATTCACCGTGTTCAGCGCCGCATCCCAGGCCGACGGCCCCCGGCTGAGGATGTCGTCTTCAGTAACGGGATAGTCGTTTAAGGCGAACTGGGCGACATATTCCTGATGGGAAATGACGTTGCGCTTCAGTTCAAAGGCTTTGTTGCGAAAATTGGTGACAAAGAAGCAGTAGTCGTCCGAGCCGTCCCGAACTTTTCCCAGCGTGGAGACCATTTCCGCCTCGTTGCCGTTGCCGATGTAGTATTTTTCACCCCGTGCCAGCCAGCCACCTTTTTCATCGGGAAACAAGCTGGTCTCAGTAGAATAAATATCCGCTCCGTGCGCCCGTTCGGAAAGGCCGAAAGCGAAAATGGCACCGTCTTTCAAAAGAGCCGCCGCTTTCTTTTTGGCCGTTTCGTTGCCGCTCATCCAGATGGGGCCCAGACCGAGAATGGTCACCTGGAAGCAGTACCAGTAGCCGAAGCCGTAAAACGCCAAAAGCTCGCTGAATTCCGCATTTCTGGCCGTATCCCAGCGGCAGTCGGGATGATCGGCGTATTGTTTGGGCGTGAGCAGTTTGTAGAAGATCTGCTCCTTTTTCAGAAAATCAAGAAACTCCCGGTACCAGATGCGGCTCCAGTAATCCTCGGTCAACCTGGTTTTGCCCATCCGGTTCTCAAAAAAATCGACAGTCTTGTCCATGATGGCCTTCGACCCCTCGTCGACCATCAAACTCTTGTATTTCTTGGGCTGTAAAAGATGATTCATATTCGCTCTCCTTTCCTGATCGCATGTTGTTTGTAAACGTTTGTCTAAATCTTTCCCGCTTAAGACATCAGAGATTCTCCGGATTGCAGGCGGGGATCAGCAGCTTTGCTTCGTAGGCCTGCCGCTCCAGCTCTTCACGGAAATCCGGATGAGCAATGGAGATCATCGCTTTGACTCTGTCGGGAACCGATCGCAAATAAAGGTCTGCCACGCCATATTCGGTGACAATGTACATCACATCGGAGCGGGGCGTTGTGACAACGGTGCCCGGCGTCATATTGAGCACGATTCTGGACGTGAGGGTTCCGTCTTTTTTCGTTGAAGTGGATTTCAGGGCGATGAAAGATTTGCCGCCCTTCGACGCGGTGGCGCCCCGGACGAAGTCGAGCTGACCGCCAGTGGCGCTGTAAGGAGTGTGTCCGATGGTCTCTGAGGCCACCTGCCCGGTGAGATCAACAGTCAGTCCTGCATTGATCGAACACAGGTTGTCATTCTGTTTAATGACGTCAAGATGATTGGCTGCGCCGTCAGCAATGACCTGCAGGGTGGTATGGGATACCCCCAGTTCGGCAATGGCCTTTTGCGCGGCGGCAATAATTTTTGCACGAATATCAGATTGTAAATCACCCATGATTGTTTATATCCCTTCTGTTCTTCATTTGTTTTGCGTTTTACGCGCTCTTTATAAAAAAATCAACGTCACATGTCAACCAACCATCGGCTGATGAAAATATTCTTCAAGAATAATCGTTGCTCATTGTTGAATCGTTACAAGTGTTATGATTGTCAGGAAAGAACTTAATTGAACATTGCCGGTCCTGTCCGATTAAGGTCAAACTTTATTAATCCATTGACATCGATATGCAATTTTCCTATAGTCCCGCAAATTTAGAAACGGGAGCAGCCCTTGATCTATTTTCGCAACGTCAGCCTGTCTTTTTTGGATAGACAGCTGTTTGATGACATTAACTGGACGATTCATCTAAAAGGACGCATCGGTCTGGTGGGTGATAACGGTACGGGGAAAACCACGCTCTTCCGGGCCATCCTGGATCAGGTGCATCTGGATTCAGGCTTTATCGATATTCCAGACCGGAAACAAAAAAAGATCGGTTATCTGCCGCAGGATCTGGTTGAACTGGAAGCCACAGGTCTGATTGATTATCTGAGGAAGAAAAGCGGCATTGAGGAACTGGAAAACACCATCCGCGGCCTGGAACATCAAATTTCACAGGCTAAACCCAACACGCACGAATACAGCGAACTCACCCGCCATTATGCCGACGCGACGGCTGAGTTTTCAGCCCGCGACGGCTACGCTTTTGAAGCGCGCGCCAAGCAAATTCTCAAAGGGTTCGGATTTCGTGAAAACGACTTTGTCAAAACCTGCGATTTGTTCTCCGGCGGCTGGAAAATGCGGATACTGTTGACCTCCATCCTGCTTGCCAAACCGGACATCATGCTGCTGGATGAACCCACCAACCACCTGGACACGGAAAGTATGGAGTGGCTGGAGAGTTACCTCAAAGATTACCCCGGAACCATTCTGGTTATATCCCACGATCATTTTTTTCTCGACAAGATCGCCACGCAAATTGCGGAGCTCGCCAACCGTCACATCCATGTTTACAAAGGCAACTATACCTATTATCTGGCCGAAAAAGGGCGGCGGCGCGAAGCACTCCTGAAAGAAATGGAGCTGCAAAAGGCGCAGATCAAAAAAATTGAAGAGTTCGTGGAGCGGTTCCGCTACAAGGCCAGCAAAGCCGCGCAGGTGCAAAGCCGGGTCAAAATGCTGGAAAAATTTAAAGACATTAAACTGGAAGGCAGCGCCCGAAGCATTGCCATGAGATTTCCTGAAGGCAAAAAAAGTGCCAAGGAAGTTGTCCAAGTTTCCTGCCTGGGGCACGCCTATGGCGATTTGACGGTTTTCTCCGGACTGAATTTTTCACTTTTCCGCGGTGACAAGGTCGCCTTCGTTGGCGTGAACGGATCAGGCAAATCCACCCTCTCACGGCTTTTGAGCCTGTCTGAGGCGCCAACCG
>DFZJ01000111.1:30515-31783 GCA_002382045.1 Syntrophaceae bacterium UBA4059 | reverse complement strand
CGTTTTAAAAGTAAGTTTCGGCGAATTGGCCAATTCACCAGCTTTGATCCGGTCGAGTTCAATAAAGACGATTCCGGTAATACCCGCTGTTTTCAGCGAGGCAATAGTCTGGTTATGCAAATTACCCTCCAGATCGATTTTCATGGTGACTTCGATCAGGCGGTAGTCCGGCGCCACGCCGATGCTCTGGACCTTGCCGATTTCCACCCCCCGGTATTTGATGGCGGAGTCCACCTGTAATCCCTGGACGGACTCATCAAAATATACCGTATAGAGAGAGCCCTTGACGAACAATCTTGCCGCGCCGACCCAGATGATGAAGCCGGCCAGAATCGCCATACCGATAATGACAAAAAGACCAATTAAAAATTTTGAGCTTTTAGTTGACATAAAGCCTCTGTTCACCATGCTGCGCGGGCAGTTGGCGTAAAAAGAAGCTTTTTACCCGCGGGTCTGTAGTGTGTTCTTTCAATTCCAAAGGTTTGCCCTCGGCAATCATTCCCCTGGCCTCCTTGTCCAACATTAACACCCGATGGGCGATTTTGTAAATAGATTCCAATTCGTGACTGACGATGACCATGGTTGTCCCCAGGGCTTCATTGGTATTGATGATCAATTCGTCAAGCTCCACCGCTGTGATCGGGTCAAGTCCCGCGGATAATTCGTCCAGGAAAAGCACGCGGGGGTCAAGCGCCATGGCGCGGGCGATTCCCGCTCTTTTTTTCATGCCGCCTGACAGCTCGGACGGGTTATGATTTTCGTAGCCGGCCAGATTGACCATACCCAGTTTCATATTGATAATATTATTGATTGTTTCCGGATCGAGATCCGTGTATTCCGTAAGCGGCAGTGCAATATTTTCTTTGATGGTCATCGAGCTGAACAGGGCGCTGGACTGAAAGAGAACACCGATATTTTGCCGGTAATCGTTGAGTTCTTCATCCGACGCCCGCGTAATGTCCATTCCCTGATACAAAATCTGACCACTATAAGGTTTTTGCAGACCGATCATGATCTTCAGCAAGGTTGATTTGCCGCACCCGCTGCCGCCCACAATCACCAGAACCTCCCCCTTGTACACCTCAAAGCTCACATCTTCAAAAACGGTGTTGTCGCCAAACCGTTGCGTCAGATTTTTTACCGTGATGATAGGTTTCTTTTCCGATGGTTCCAAAACCGGCACTCCTTGGTCAATTTTTTATGTAATACAGCATGACAGCAAATATGGAATCAGCGACCACGATCATAAAAATCGCCGTGACGACCGC
>DFZJ01000111.1:0-30494 GCA_002382045.1 Syntrophaceae bacterium UBA4059 | reverse complement strand
ATGGTTTTGATCGACTGGGTGATGTAGGTTTTTACCGTTAAGTCCAAAGTGGTGATACCAATGATCATGCCGCCGATAATACCTGCCAGATCGGCGTAAACGGTCAGGACCGGCACAACAATGACGGCAGCCAGAACCTTCGGGATCGCCAGAAAGCGAATCGGATCAAAGCCCATGGTATGCAATGCGTCCACCTCTTCATTGACCACCATGGTGCCGATTTCCGCGGCAAAAGCGGAGCCGGAACGTCCCGCGACCAGGATAGCCGTCATGATCGGTCCTAATTCTTTGACCATGGCAAAACTGACCAGTGCGGGAACATAAATGTTCGCACCGAATTGCTTGAACTGTAAATAAGACATGAAGGCCATGATTAACCCCATCAGGGCGCCGATCATGGCGACAATCGGCAGACCATCCACGCCTGCCCGTTGAACGTAAAAAATAACATCCTGCCCCCGTAAAGTTTTAGGATGCCTCAAGGTATAAAAAAGAGCAACCAGCAGTTCGCCGATAAAGGTAATAAATTTTTTGATCTCAATGGCCATGTTCACGGCCGATTGCCCCACCTGACGGATAGCATTGGCGTAGGGTATTGCCGATGGTGAAGGTCTGCCCCGCCTTTCCGTTAATTTATTGATCAATCGGCTTGGAAAATTTTCCGATTCTGAAGTTGACTTACGCCGTTCCACCAGAGGATATGGAGAACCATCGGGTGACTTTTCCGATTTGGAAGGCGGATGGATCAGCGCAACATTGGTGATGACATTGAAAATTCCCTTGGATTCGTCATTTAAGTTGATCAGACGGCATTGAATATTTTCAGCGGTTGCCCACTTTTCAATTTGCACAAAGGCCAGAGCCGCCGCGCTGTCCAAATAACAGACTTCCGTGAAGTCGATAGTCATGGATTGCCAGGATTGACTGGAGAGCTGCCGACGGATGTCTTTTCTGAAAACGGTCAGATTTTTCAGTCCGAACTCTCCCGCCAGAAAAACAAACAGATTCGATTCCTCTGATTTGTAAGAAATCTTATAATTTAACGGACAATCTTCTTTTGCTGTTGTTGTCATCTCAATGTCTTTGCTTCGTTGGACTGAAAAACTTCCCTAAAGAAAATCATTAATGTATGGGCGGTATTAAAGCCGGTTGCCGGATGCTTGTCAATAAAAATTGAGAACGATCCCTATTCAATTGCCTTTTCATGTTTCGTTCAAGCGGATTGAACATTTCATTGAAGGGAAGGCGTAAATAAACGATTGATGGCCTGGGGCAGATGGTGGATCATCGTTAAATAATGATGAATATCGATTATTTGCATTTATATTGCAAGTGGCGTTAAAAGATGGCACGGTCTTTTCATTAGTATAAAGGCAAATAAAAAACAAAAACCCTCAAGGAGGTAACAGATCATGAAGAAGACATTAGGAACCATCGTAGCGGCAGCGGCAGTTGTTCTTTTAACGGCAACCTTCGGATTCGCGGAATACGCGGCGGCGGGAGCAGCAAATTTCCCGTATTTTCAACTGGGATGCCTGGTTGTGGGCGGATTGATCCTGGTTTCTTTAAAGCGGAAGTATAACAAGATGTACACGGCGGAAGTCGTTGGCGCCTTTGCCCTTTACACCATGCTGATGGCGCTGTTTACCAACCCGGTTATTGATGCAGTGAAAAGCATTGTCAGCTGATAGTTAACGTGCAAAGCATAAAGGAGTTTTAACCGCTGCAACAAAAGCATGATCTGTCTATATCGCAAACCCCCTCAGGTCCATTGGACTGAGGGGGTTTTATTCCAGGCATATCTTGATGGCCGCTGCAACAGGGAATGGGGATTGGATTTTTAATGTTTGTGCAAAATGCTCCAGACGGCTTTATTGCGCAGGATATTCATGTAATCCCGTTCATCGTTATTGTTTAATATTTTCTTTATATTTTCTTGACAAGAACCGATATATTCTGTAGTGAAAAAAACGCTTGGATCCGCAAGGACTGGGACGGAAGGACAACATAAAGGGAATGTGAAGCCTCTCGTCTTGCAACGGGAGGCTTTTTTAATGGGAAAATTGAAAGTTATCGATTCCATCAAAGAAATGCAGTCTCAATCCGAAGCCTTAAGGCTGTCCGGTCAGAAAATATCCTTTGTGCCGACGATGGGCTATTTTCATGAGGGGCATCTGTCTCTGATGAGAGAAGCACGCAAAACGGCGGATCATGTTGTCGTCAGCATCTATGTCAATCCCACCCAGTTCGGACCTAAAGAAGATTTTTCCAAATATCCCAGAGATTTTGAACGGGATGCCCAAATGGCGCAGAGTGTCGACGTCGATGCTATCTTTTTCCCTTCGAATCAGGAAATGTATCCCAACGCTTATCAAACTTATGTCGATGTGGAGAAAGTAACGCAAAATCTATGCGGTATGTCCCGCCCGGGGCATTTTCGCGGTGTCACGACGATCTGCTGCAAATTATTTAATATTGTTAAACCGCACAGCGCAATTTTCGGTCAGAAGGATTTTCAGCAACTGGCGGCCATCAAAAGGATGGTTGCCGATCTGAACATGGATATGGAAATCATCGGTTTGCCGACCTTCAGAGAGCCGGATGGTCTGGCGATGAGTTCGCGTAATGTTTACCTGAGTCCAGAGGAACGGTCGTCGGCACTTTCGCTTGTCGGTGCGCTGAAACGGGTGCAAAAGCTTTATGCCGAAGGCGAACGAAATGCGGCGGTGATGATCCATCAGGCGGAAAAGCTCATTAAAAGCGCCAATTTTACCGACATCGATTACATAAAAATATGCGATACGGCCACTCTGGAGGACGTAAACGAGGTCAAAGGGGAGGTCGTGATGGCCTTAGCCGTAAAAGTCGGAAAAACCAGATTGATCGACAATTCCGTTTTGGGCGAAGAGCTCAAGGCGTAATAGCTTAGAGACGGGAGAACACCAATTACCATGCAAAGATTTATGATGAAATCAAAAATCCATCGTGCCACGGTTACCGATGCTGATTTGCATTATGAAGGCAGCATCTCTATTGATGAAAATCTGATGGACGCAGCCAATATGATACCTTATGAGCAGGTTGAAATATATGACGTGAACAATGGCGAACGTTTTTCAACCTACATCATCTCGGGCAAGCGCAACTCGGGAACGATTTGTCTCAATGGCGCAGCCGCCCGCAAAGTGGCCAAGGGAGATCTGGTCATTATTGCCACCTATGTGGCGGTGGCGGACGAAGAGGCCAAAAACTGGCAGCCAAAATGTATCTTGGTGGATGCTAAAAACAAGATTAAAAAAACAGCCAAATAATTTTATAATATGCCAGAATAAAAGCATTTTCTGGATTTATCCGGAAAATGCTTTTTTTGTGAAAACTGTAATCAGTTAAAGGATTGTTGAGGGATAAAAATGCTGAGATTTCTTCCTTCGTGGTTGATCGGTTCAATTTCTCTGTTGATGTGAGGCTTGAAGCCGGGCGGCTGGTATCTGGTTATTTCCAATCACCGCACCTGGGCGGATATTCTCGTTTTGCAGAAGGTATTCAATCACCGGATTCCCTTTCTGAAATTTTTTCTGAAACAGCAGCTCATCTGGCTGCCCGTGGCGGGACAGGTTCGGTGGGCGATGGATAATATTTATCCGCAACCGGATGTTTCTTTTTGGGATTTTGTCTCCGGCAAAGTAAGTCATGTGACGGTGCGCGTGGAGCAGTTGCCAATTCCCGACGAGTTCCCGCATAATCAATATGCGACGGATCCCCTGGTCCAGAAGGATTTTCAAGACTGGGTCAATCAGCTTTGGGAAAAAAAGGATCAGCAGATCAAGGGTATGATTTCAAAATAATATTGAACAGACTCGCTGAGTATGTTAACAGGTCCGAAATTGATCAAAAAATTATCAGAAGAATAAATTGGAGGAAAAGATGGCTTTTGAGGAAATAGATACAAAGTTGAAATATAAAGTTGCGGATTTATCACTGGCTGCCTGGGGCAGAAAAGAGATGGATCTGGCGGAAAACGAAATGCCGGGGCTGATGGCGGTGCGCAAGAAATATGGCCGTAAAAAACCGCTGGCGGGTTTAAAGATTATGGGCAGTCTGCATATGACGATTCAAACGGCCATGCTGATCGAAACCCTCAAGGAGCTGGGTGCTGATCTGCGCTGGGCATCCTGCAATATTTTTTCCACACAGGATCACGCGGCGGCAGCCATTGCGAAAGCGGGATCGGCGAAAGTTTTTGCCTGGAAAGGCGAGACACTGGAAGAATACTGGTGGTGTACGGAACAGGCATTAACCTGGCCGGACGGTTCCGGACCTGACTTGATTGTGGACGACGGCGGCGATGCGACCTTGTTTATTCATCACGGCGTCAAAATTGAAAAAAATCCGCAGTTGCTCAAACAGAAGGTCGATAACAAGGAATTTGCAATCATTGTTTCTCGTCTTGAGCAGGCGTATAAAAAGAATCCGAAACGATGGCAGAAAGTTGCCGCCGGTATCCGGGGCGTGTCGGAAGAGACGACCACCGGCGTTCATCGCCTCTACCAGATGCAGGCGGCAGGAGAACTGCTGTTCCCGGCTATCAATGTGAATGATTCCGTAACGAAATCCAAATTTGACAATTTGTATGGATGTCGTGAATCGCTGGCGGACGGCATCAAAAGGGCGACGGATGTTATGATGGCCGGTAAAATGGTTGTGGTGTGCGGTTATGGCGATGTGGGGAAGGGCAGTGCCCAATCCATGCGGGGATTCGGCGCCCGTGTGGTGGTGACGGAGATTGATCCCATCTGCGCACTCCAGGCGGCGATGGAAGGTTATGAAGTTAAAACGCTTGAAGAAGTCGCACCCTTGGCGGATATCTTCGTGACGGCAACCGGTTGCTGCGACGTCATTACCGGCCGCCACATGGAAATGATGAAGGATGAAGCTATTGTCTGCAACATCGGTCATTTTGACAGTGAAATCGATATGCATTATCTCGAAACCAGCAAGGTCTGCCGCAAAGAGACCATCAAACCGCAAGTGGATAAGTGGACGCTGAAATCAGGGCGTTCGATCCTCATTCTGGCAGAGGGGCGTCTGGTGAATCTGGGTTGTGCAACGGGCCATCCCAGCTTTGTCATGAGCAACAGCTTTACCAATCAGACGCTGGCGCAGATTGAGTTAGCTACTAAAAAATATGAGGTTGGCGTTTATACATTGCCCAAGAAGCTGGACGAAGAAGTTGCCCTGCTGCACCTGGAAAGACTGGCTGCTAAAGTTTCCAGGCTGACGAAAAAGCAGGCCGAATACCTGGGTGTGCCGGTGGATGGACCTTTTAAACCGGATTATTACAGATATTAGGCTAATAGACTATAGACTATTAGCCTATTAGACTGTTTTTAATTAATGCGCCCTCCTGACTCCTCGTTCCCACGCAGCGCGTGGGAACGAGGAGAAAAATGGTTTCGCAATAAATCAGAAATTTGAAGGCATCCCGGTAAATGGGGAGATGTTCATACTGGGCCATCACGCATACCCCAATTTGACTGTTATGGAAGATTGGTTTTTTTGATACTTTATTCCATGCGAAATTATAAGGAGCTGTCACTTTTTACCGTTTCATCAAAATTTAATATCATGGCGCATCGAAAGGTATCGTTTTATTTCCGTGATAAATTTTTCTGCTTCCGCAAAATCGTCCCAGGCGTCGTCTGCGTCAAAAGAGGTAAAAATATCATAATCACCGTTTTCCCGTTCATCTTTAAGTCGGCTCAAAATTCGGGCATATTGTTTGTCAATTTTTCCTGATTTGATTAAATGCAGTCCAAACGCATTTTTGAGAGCGGAATGACTTTCAACCGTTATGCCTTCGGCCAGCAGCACTGCGCTTGTCGCGTGAAATACCGCGTAATAGGCGCGGGAAATGGCATCGTCCGCAAAGCCGGCGGCTATCAATTCCTTGGCCGCTTTCAGCTTTTTCTCGCTCTTGTCTATCTGAGCCTCGATCAATTTGCGCGTTTGTTGCTCCATAACTCCTTGCCTGTTTTCGTGACGGATATGAAAAATGGCGTTTTGGCTTCCTCCATTGCCTGATATTTATTTTCTTTGTATATTTTCAGAGATATATCAACACCATACGTTAACATGAAATCGGTGGCTACATCATAAATATCATCGGTTATTTTTCTGTCGGCATTTTTCAGCACGATCAATAAATCATAATCAGAGTCCGGCCTGAAAATACCTTTGGCCCTTGAGCCAAATAGAATAATTTTGCTTATATCATCATTGTGGCGCAACAATAATGCGTCTGTAAATTCCCTGACGATATTTTCATTTCGGATCAATATAGTCATGTACCCGTCCGTAAAAGGTTTTTAACTTTTTTATTTATATCGGGAAAGAAAATATTCGTCAAGAAATTAAAATTTTCCGGCAATCATCACGTTCTCATGCGATAGAACAGGTATGCGGCCAAGCCGCCAAAGAGGATGTTTGATGCCCAGGCTGCCGCAAAAGCGGGCAGGATTCCCGACTTTCCCAGTGACATGCTGAATGCGTGGACGATCCAATATGAAAAACCAATAAATATTCCCATCGCCAAACTCTGCATGAGTCCGCCGCTTCGTTCCGAGCGAACGGAAAAAGGCATGCCGATGAAAACAAGGATCATGCAAACGAATGGAAATGAAATTTTACCATATAAATCAATAAGATACCCTGATGTGTCATATCCTTCCGCCCGTACTTTGTTTACGTATCGCCTCAGCTCAAAATAACCCATTTTTTCCACGTCTTTCTGAATAATTTTAAAATCATTCGGTTGTTCCGGGATAGCAATGACTTTCTCTTTATGCCATTGCAGGGATGGCGCATAGTTCTGGTTAAAAGTAGCGATCATCAGGTTATAAAAAACCCATTGATTATTTTTCCATTCCGCTCTCTCGGCATCTATGCGCGTATTCAGTGTGAAATCGGGATTCAACTGGTTGATGGTTATGCCACGTAAAATATTCTTTTCGATGTCAAACATTTTAAAATTGTAAATAGCGTTATGTCCGCGATACCAGATTTCATTTTGTTTGAAAAAACCAAGAGCTTTTTGCTTTTGCACATCCACTTTTATAATATGATCCCTCTTCATGACGGAGGCCGGCGTGACCAGTTCAGTAAAAAAGAATAAAAATACGGATACAATTGCCGCCACGACTAAAGCGGGAACAGCCATGCGATACAGGCTGATACCGTTGGCTTTCATGGCCGTGATTTCGCTGAACTTGGACAAAAAACTGTAAGTCAGCAATGTCGATAGAAGAATCGCCACAGGCAGTGTCATCGAAATGATAAAAGGAATGGAATAAAAAAAATAAGATGCCATTTGAGCCGGTGTTGCATGATTGCTCATAAACATCCGAAATTTTTCAAAGAAATCAATAATAAGATAGAGCGCGATGAAAGTGATACAGGTGATGAGGAAAAATCTTAAAAATTCTTTAAGAATATATTTGTCAATCAGCTTCAATCGTCAATCCTCAACTTTTCATCTTGTTGCGCCCAAAAATGATGATAAGCGATTTGGAAAAGTGAAATTTCCCTGTTGGCCATATAAAAAAGATAAATACCCAGTAAAGCAAAAAATACATTGGGTGTCCAGACGCCGATGGATGGAGAAAGCCGTCCGGTTTCCACCAGCGCTTCACCGCCAATACGCAAAAGGTAATAACTGGCGACGATCATGATGCCAACGGCAAAACCACGGGATTTAACCGCGCGGTGGCTGGTGATGCCTAAAGGCAAGGCCAGCAAACCAAAGAAAATACAGGATAAGGGGATGGAAAATTTTTTATGGACTTCAATGGCCAGTTCACGAACGGCTGCATCATCTAATCCCGGCTTTTTCATTTGCTTCAGAAGCTCCGTCATAGTCATATCCGTGCTGGACTTCTGATCATCGGTCAAAGTCGACAGTGTTGTGGAAAGATCAAGATTGATGTCGTAGATTTTAAAATCAACTTTCCGATAGTTTTTTAAATCGGGAGTCACGGTATGAATCGAGCCGTTTTCCAGCCGCAGTTTAACAATCATCAATTTCGGGTCGGCAACCAGAAAAGCTTTATCGGCCAGGATCGTATTTTGTTCACCTATGACGCGGTTATCCGAAATAATGACGCCTTTCATAAATCCACCATCCGCCGGAATTTTATCGGCGTACAAAAGAAGGTCTTTAAAATCCGCGTTAAATACTTTTTCCTTGATGCCAATGCTGGCGTTTTGTGAGGCGAGTTCAAAAAGAAATTTCTTGGTGGCAAAATTACTTTTAGGCACGAGAAAATTTCCAATGACAATGGCGCAAACGAAAGCCAGTACAGAGGCAACCGCCACGGGAATATAAATCTGAGTTAAACTGACACCTGATGATTTGAGAGCGGTGATCTCGTTGTCCGCGGAAAATCTGCCCATGGCAATGAGAATAGAGACTAAGAGCGCAATGGGAATTGTAAACAGCATAAAATTGGGCATGATCAGAAGGATCAAATGGCCGATATCCAGGACATGGATGCCTTTATTGACCATCAGATCCATAATCTGAAGAATTTTCCCCATCAGCAGGACAAAAGTCAGGACAAAGAGGATCATGATAAAAGGGAAAGCAATTTCCCGAAATATATAGCGGTTAATAATTTTATTCATATCGCCATCAAAAAGTTTTTAAAAAAACTAGCATGTATCGATGATTTTGCACAAGCAAAACATGACGGATTCATGAAACAAGTTTTTACCGGCCGGAGTGTAAGGTTGCGAGTGTATTGTTTTGTTGACAGTTGGATGCATTTTGCCTATATTCCTGTCACATTTTAAAGAAATTGCGCATTGAAAAAGGGAATTGAGCATATCATGAAAAAGGCCGTTGTTCTTTACATTATTCCTTTCATCCTCTACATCGCGCTTCTGGGCGTCATGCCGCAAATGGAACCGGATGAAACCCGCTACAGTTTAATCCCCAGCGCGATGAATCAAACAGGCAACTATGTTACGCCTCACATTAAAAATACCATTTATCTGGAAAAACCACCGCTCGCTTATTGGGTAACGGCATTATCTTTTCGAATCTTGGGGGAAAACGATTTTTCGGCGCGATTATTTACGGGTCTTTGCGCCTGGGGCTGTATTTTACTGACTTTTTTTATTGGACGGCATTTTCGCGATGAAAAGACCGGCCTTTACGCAGCGGCTGTGCTTACCATATCCGTGTTGCCTTTTATTTTGGGGCGACTCAATATACTGGATATGCCGCTGACCTTCTTTTTATGCCTGTCCATCTGGCTGGGCTATTTGTCTTTAACTTCAGAAAAGAAAAAATACCTGTATTATTTATTTTATTTTAGCTGTGCTTTGGCTTTTTTGACAAAAGGGATTATCGGTGTCGCTTTCCCCTTTGCCATATTGGTTATCTGGCTCGTCTGGGCGGGGCGCTGGCGTCAAATATTGCAGCTGATTTCGCCGGTGGGAATCCTGATCTTTCTGGTTGTGGTTTGCCCCTGGCTTTATCTGGCGCAAAAAGAGAATGCAGACTTCCTTTGGTTCTTCTTTGTGCGTGAGCACTTCCTGCGTTTTACGACACAAATGCACGGCAAGTCGGAGCCCTTTTATTACTTTCTGCCGATTATTATCGGGGGAACGATTCCCTGGTCTGTTTACTTAATTCAGGCCTGCCGTCTCCGTCGGAAGGCAATTACAGAATGGCTGTATGACAAAGATGAGAATAAATTTTTAGCGGTGTGGTTTTTATTTATTTTAATCTTTTATTCCGTTTCGTCTTCAAAACTTATACCATATATTGTTCCTGTCTTTTTGCCGGTGGCTCTTTTTGCCGGCAGCATATTTCGCTACTATGAAGAAGAATTGCTGGAAGCATCCGGTAATAAAAAAATATTTTGCCGTTTGATGGTTTTCATCCAGTCGTTAATTATCCTGATGGCTCTTTTGGGGGTGCCCGCGTTAAAAAGATATGCCGATCCTGACCAGGGGCTTGTCATCATGACGTCAGGTTTTTGGTGGTTTTATGCGGCGCCGGCCCTGCTGGCGGCAATCCTGATGATTTTTCTTCCCGATTGGATTGCCCGTAAGTATCGCAGCGGCTGGTTTTTAACGATCTATCTGCTTTGTTGTTTGCTTTTGACGAGCATAATATTTCTGCTCAATGATTTTCTGTCACCCTATCGCAGTACGCTTGTGATCAGAGATGAAATTGCCCGGCATGTGCCGCCGGATCAACTTTTATATCAGTATCGCGTCAATTATTACGGGATCGATTTTTATAATAAGATTCGAACACCAGTTGTAGAAGATTTTGGTGAGTTGAGTGACGGCATCGCAAAAATGCCGGCAGAGGAAAGAAAGAAATATTTTTTGTCGGTCGATGATTTCCATAAAATCATTAGGCAGGAAAAGGAAATCTACTGCATTACAAAGCGTTCGAAAAAATTAGCAGAACTTAAGATGAATCCCTGGAAGATAGATGTTCTCTGGGGAAATGGTGAGTTTTTTCTTTTACGAATTAGAAATTAATTTTTTAAGGATGAAGGATCAATGAAGATTCGAAAAGATTTTCTGCCTTTCAGCCGACCATCCATTGGCGAGGTTGAAATCCATAAGGTTGTTGACTGTCTGAAATCAGGTTGGATCACCACCGGCGCTCTTTGCCAAGAGTTTGAAGATAAGTTCTGCGGACTGACCGGGGCTCGTCAGGCCGTTGCGCTCAATTCGGCTACGGCCGGCATGCATTTAATGTTAACGGCCATGAACCTGCGGCAAGGCGATGAAGTCATTACGCCTTCCGTGACATTCGCGTCAACCATCAATATGATAGCTTTGCGTCAGGCCAAGCCCGTGTTTGTCGATATTGATTACGATACGCTCAATATCAATTGTGATTTGATCGAAGAGAAAATATCATCAAAAACGAAAGCGATTATCCCGGTTCATTTTGCCGGAGTTCCCGCGGATATGGATCAAATCAATCATCTTGCCCGCAAATATCATTTGGCGGTTATCGAAGATGCGGCTCATGCAGTGGGCACCTATTATAAAGGAATTCATGCCGGCGGCTTTGGCCATCCCGCGATTTTTTCTTTTCACCCGATCAAAAACATCACAACCGGCGAGGGAGGCATGATTACGCTCAATGACGCCGGGCTGGAAAGAAAATTGCGTCTGTTGCGATTTCATGGAATAGAAAGAGACGCCTGGAAACGGTATGGTAAAGGTGGTAATCCTTCCTATGATATTATGGAACCGGGTTATAAATATAATATGCCGGATCTGCTGGCGGCGTTGGGACTGGCTCAAATGGAGCGGTGGAAAGAATTGAATGCGCGTCGTCAGCAACTGGCCAGGCTTTATCTGGATGGTCTGCGGGGATTAAATGGGCTGGATTTGCCGCAAGTGCCGTCGTATGACCACATCCATGCCTGGCATTTGTTTATCGTTAAAATAAAAGATTTTTCCCGGGATGCGTTTATGCAAAAGCTGGCCGATTACAATATCGGTTATGGCCTGCATTTTACTCCGGCGCACGAATTGTCCTATGTGAAGGCAAGGTACGGCGCAGGGGCTGATCTGCTTCCGGAAACAAACCGGGCGGCGGATAAAATAATATCCTTGCCATTATTTCCTGATATGACGGAAGATGATGTTCAGTACGTTTGCGATGCAATAAAGGAGATTTTGAAAAATGGGTAAGGTTCATATCTCAGTAGTTATACCGGTTTATAACGAAGAAGCGAATCTGGAGGTCTTGATGAGCCGGTTGATGCCGGTCATGAAGAATCTGGAAAAAAGTTTTGAGATTATTTTGATTGATGATGGAAGCCGTGACCACTCGCTCGCGCTTCTGAAGGAATTTGCTTCAAACCCTTTTGTGAGGGTTGTGGAACTGACCAGGAATTATGGGCAGCATGCGGCCATTATGGCGGGATTTTCAATTGTGCGCGGCGATATTGTTGTTACGATGGATGCGGATTTGCAGAATCCTCCGGAAGAGATCCCGAATCTGATTTCCGTGATGGAGAAGGGAAACTATGATGTTGTCGGCACCATCAGAAAGGGCCGCAAGGATTCTTTTCTGAGAATATTCCCGTCTAAAATTGTTAATATGGTCGCGCGAAAAATCACCAGAGTCAGTATGCGCGACTGGGGGTGCATGCTGCGAGCCTACAGCCGTCCGGTGGTCGAACGGATGATCGCCTGCCATGAACAGGCGACATTCATCCCGGCACTGGCGACTGTTTTTGCCAAGCGCGTGACGGAAATTGAGGTGGCGCATGAAGAACGATTCGGCGGCAAATCCAACTATCCGTTGAGAAAGCTCATTAACCTTCAGTTCGATTTAGTGGCGTCTTTTTCAGATTTGCCGATGAAACTGATCATGTACGGCGGTATTTTTATGTCTTTGCTGGGGGTTTGTTTTGGCGTTGTGCTGGCGATTGCCCGTCTGGTTTACGGCGCGAGCTGGGCCGCTCAAGGCATCTTTACACTGTTTGCCATTTTGTTTGTTTTTGTCGGTTTACAGTTTTTTGCCCTGGGGGTTATCGGAGAATATATCGGCAGAATATATCGTGAAGTCCGTAAGCGGCCCGAATATGTTATTGAAAATATTTATCAGGCCAAAGAGGACGAATGAAAACGGTCGTTTTAGCCTATCACAATATGGGAATTGCGGGGCTTAACGCCCTTTTTCAGCATGGATTTGAAATTGAAGCAATCTTTACTCACGAGGACGATCCGCACGAAAACTGCTGGTTTGGATCGGTTGCGGACTGGGCGAAGAAACATAATATTCCACATGATACGACTGAAAGTATCAACACTCAGGAATGGATAGACAAAGTAGCCTCACTGAAACCGGATATCCTTTTTTCTTTTTATTACCGGAAAATGATTGGCCGGGCCATTCTTGATATCCCGCGTCTGGGCGCGATGAATCTGCATGGATCGCTGCTGCCGGCTTACCGCGGAAGGTGTCCGGTAAACTGGGTGCTGGTTAATGGTGAGCATCAGACAGGGGTGACGCTCCATTTCATGGTGGATAAGCCGGATGCCGGTGACATCGTCGGACAGAAAGAAGTAACCATTGAATTTAATGATACCGCACGTTCGTTATATGATAAACTCTGTGAAGCTGCCGGACGATTGCTGGATGATTTGCTGCCGGTGATTAAAACCGGTCAAATTCCGCGCAGGCGGCAGGATTTGACCCGGGGAAGCTATTACGGCGGCAGGCGTCCCGAGGATGGCCGTATTGACTGGACGCGATCAGCCGGCGAGATTTATAACCTGATCCGCGCGGTAACGGATCCTTATCCGGGTGCTTTTTCCTTGCTGGAAAATGGCGAAAAAATCATCATCTGGTGGGCAGTGCCCGCTGCGTCATGTCTGGGTAATAAACCGGGCGATGTTGAAATATCCGGACAAGATGTTCTTGTGAAAACAGGCGATGATGCTATAAGACTTCTGGATGTTGAAGTATCCGGGAAAAGAATGACGGATTTGCAGATTCATGAATATTTTAAAACGGGAAAGGTGATTAAACTTACATGAAGATATTAATACTGGGCGTAAACGGTTTTATCGGACATCATCTGGTCAATAGAATACTGGCCGAGAAGCCCGACTGGCAGGTCTTCGGAATGGATTTGGGTACGGAGCGGATCGGCGCGGCGCTGAACAATCCGCGTTTCAATTTTCTGGAAGGTGATATTTCCATCAATAAAGAGTGGATCGAATATCATATCAAAAAATGCGATGTGATTATGCCGCTGGTGGCTATCGCGACACCGAAGGCTTATGTGGAAGATCCGATCGGAGTATATAATCTGGATTTTGAAATGAATATCAACATCATCAAACAATGCGTCAAGTATCATAAGCGCGTTGTATTTCCTTCCACATCGGAAGTCTATGGGGCCTGCAATGATCCCGAATTCAAGGAAGACGAAAGTTACCTGGTCGTCGGTCCCATACAAAAAGAACGCTGGATATACTCATGCTGCAAGCAGCTTCTGGATCGCGTTATTTACGGCTACGGCACACGCGGGCACTTGGAATTCACGCTTTTTCGACCCTTCAACTGGATCGGACCCAAACTGGATTCTCTGGATACGGCCAAAGAGGGAAGCTCCCGCGTCGTTACCCAATTCATTGCCGAATTACTCCTGAAGCGTCCGATCAATCTCGTTGACGGCGGCCGGCAGAAGCGTTGTTTCACGTATGTGGATGACGGCATTGCCGCGCTCATGAAAATTCTGGAAAAC
This sequence comes from Syntrophaceae bacterium UBA4059, assembly GCA_002382045.1. Taxonomy (GTDB): domain Bacteria; phylum Desulfobacterota; class Syntrophia; order Syntrophales; family Smithellaceae; genus UBA8904. The sequence goes on along the minus strand of DFZJ01000111.1, from coordinate 16,194 downwards.
AAAAATGACGTCTGCAAAAATCAAATCATCAATATCGGCAATCCGAACAATGAGTGCTCGGTAAAGGAACTGGCTGATCTTCTTAAAAAGTTATTCCAGGAACATCCCGATCATCAAAATGATTCCACCTATTCGGAAATTATAGACGTTTCCGCAGATACCTTTTACGGAAAAGGTTATCAGGATATTTACACGCGCAAACCCAGTATCGAGAATGCCAGAAAGCTTCTTCAATGGGAACCCGAAATTGGCTTGACGGAATCCATGAGACTGACGCTCAATTCGTTTCTGGAAGAGAAATAAAAATGAAGGCTTTTGGCCGGCCTTAAACGGAATGTTTTATGGGAATGCTCGGGTTAAAAATTGACGTCGATACCTATTGGGGCATGAAAAACGGTGTTCCCCGCCTTCTGGAGGTTTTAAGAGACTTTCGCATCAAGGGGACTTTTTTTTTAAGCATCGGGCCCGACAACTCCGGGCGGGCCGCGTTGCAGCTCATTAAAAACCCGCTTTTCCTGAAAAAAATGTTGCGGACAAAAGCGGCCAGTCTTTACGGGTGGAAAACCGCTTTATACGGCACACTTTTACCTGCGCCGATGATTGCTTTATCTTTTCCTGATCTCGTCCATCAAATCATCCATGAAGGCCACGAAGTGCAATTTCATGCCTGGGATCACCGCCGCTGGCAAGATGATCTGCCGAAAAAATCAGAACAATGGATTGAACGCTGGTTTGAATCGGGTATAAATGGTTTTGAAAAGCTGACCGGACATCAACCTACGGCATTTGGCGCGCCATCCTGGTTGATTGATGATCGTGTTTTAAAAACCATAGAAAAATATCATTTTGAATATCTCAGTTGCACACGCGCAAAAACACCTTTTATCCACGACAAGCTTATTATTCCGGAAATACCTTCCGATCTGCCATGTTTTGAAGAACTTGATCCTCAAAAAGATATAGCCATTATCGGCGGCCTGATAAAAGATGCGAGCCATCACGTCCTTCCGGTTCATGCCGAAGTAGAGGGTGGAATTTTTGAAGCGAAGTTCAGGGAACTTTTAAAAAATGCTTTGGCGACGGAAACAAAGATTGTGCGATTGATCGAAATGAAATCCAATCTGGATGTTGATCTTCTTCTCCAGCGAAGGCACAGAATGGATTTGCTGCCGGGCAGGCATTCTCCTTGCGCCCTATAAGGATGATGGCGCTAATTATTAATCAAACTATTAAATTTGTTAATTATTTATGATTGAATGGCCCGGTGAAACGCCGTGACTTATGCTTGACTTTGATTTTTCCCTGTGTTAGGTATCAGAAACTTTTTGGTTTGACATTTGTGGTATCGTTTCAGTTCCAAGGAGAAAAATGTCTGATAATTTCTTTACACTGATGATTATACCTCGCCGAAAAAGCGCGGTAACTAAGATTTCTCTTTCCAATAATTTAGCTCGCGGACTTTTTATTGGTTCGATTCTGGCTGTTCTTCTAACCTCTTATGTTATTTACGATTACGCCAGTATTAAAAGAGATCGGGCTGAACTCTCACGTCTCAGGCAGCAAACAGCCCAACAATCAAAAGAAATTAATGATTTAGCCATGAAAGTCGATGAATTTGCCGATCGCATGGAAGAGTTTAAACAATTCGATAAAAAAATACGTATATTGGCAACGAATCAAGTCGGACGGGATAAAAAAATTCCATTAGGCATCGGAGGCTCAAACAGCGAACAGATTCGATTAAAAGAATTGATTGATCAGGATCGGGAAAAGCTTGTTTCCGGTATGCATAAAAGCATCAGTCAGCTGAACGAAGATGCCAACGAAAGAGAATTAAGTTTCAATGAACTTTTAAAGTTTCTTCGGGAGCAGAAGTCTCTATTGGCGGCTACACCTTCTTTGTGGCCGGTTAAGGGATGGGTTACCTCGGAATTTGGTTCACGGGACAATCCTTTCGGGAAAGGAACTGAATTTCATAAAGGCCTGGACATTGCGACAAGAATGGGAAAAGAGGTTATCGCCCCGGCCGATGGACTTGTTATTGAAGCGGCCCACCGATCCGATGATGGTCATATTGTCAGGATTGATCATGGGTACGGTGTTTCCACAAGTTATGCGCATTTATCAAAGATAGCTGCCAGACAAGGGGTAAGAGTCAAAAGAGGAGACGTGGTGGGGTATGTCGGCGATACCGGTCGGAGCACCGGAACGCATCTCCATTACGGTGTCTATGTGAATAATGTTCCGGTCAATCCAAGAAAATACTTGAAATAATCAACGGATATGCATTAATATTCTTAAACGTCAGCCCCGGGCGGGTAACTGAATCGTTTAAATTTCCGGGTAAATTATTTCCCCAATAAATTGGTATTTTTTTTAAATGATTAAATATGTTAAAATCCGCCGGTAAAAACCGGTTTTTTTTTGAAGGTGAAAGATGCTGGATGCAATTCTCAGGAAAATAGTGGGAACAAAAAATGATCGGGAATTAAAACGATTATCCATACTGCTAAACGAAGTTAACGGTTTTGAAACAGAAATGATGTCGCTTAGCGATGCCCAATTAAAGGAAAAAACGCCCTATTTTAAGGAAAAGCTTAAGAGCGGATTAGCGCTGGATGATATCCTGACAGAGGCGTTTGCCGTGGCCAGAGAAGCGTCCCGCAGGACGCTGATGATGCGGCCTTTTGATGTACAGGTCATCGGCGGGATTGTTCTGCATGAAGGCAAAATAGCGGAAATGAAGACGGGCGAAGGCAAAACGCTGGCCGCAACGATGCCCCTGTACCTGAACGCTCTGGAGGGTAAAGGGTGCCATGTCGTAACGGTCAATGATTACCTGGCCCGCCGCGACGCGGAGTGGATGAGTCCTGTTTATCATTTTCTGGGGCTGTCGGTTGGTGTCATTGTGCATGGTATGGACGATGACGAACGCCGCAATGCATATGGGAAGGACATTACCTACGGCACCAATAATGAGTTTGGTTTTGATTATCTTCGCGACAATATGAAATTCAGCCTCGAAGAATATGTTCAGCGGGAATTCAATTTTGCGATCGTCGATGAAGTCGACAGCATTTTAATCGATGAAGCCCGTACGCCGCTTATTATTTCCGGGGCATCGGAAGAATCGACGGAAAAATATTATAAGATCAATCAGATCATTCCCCGCTTAAAGAGAGATGTGGATTATACGATTGAAGAGAAGAGCAAAACAGTTGTTTTGACGGAAGAAGGGGTGTCCAATGTTGAAAAATATTTAAATGTTCAGAATCTGTACGAGCCGCGCAATATTGAACTTGTGCATCATGTCAATCAAGCTCTGCGGGCTCATACCTTATTTAGGCGCGACGTGGATTATCTGGTCAAAGACGGCGAGGTCATTATCGTCGATGAATTTACCGGACGCGTCATGCCGGGCAGACGATACAGTGATGGCCTGCATCAGGCGCTGGAAGCAAAAGAAAAAGTTAAGATTGAAAAAGAAAATCAGACCATGGCGTCCATTACATTCCAGAATTATTTCAGGATGTATAAGAAACTGGCGGGAATGACCGGCACGGCCGATACGGAAGCCGCCGAATTCAAGAAAATTTATAATCTGGACGTTCTGGTCATGCCGACCAATATGCCGATGATCCGTCAGGATCATAATGATCTGATTTATAAGACGGAAAAGGAAAAAATCGCTGCCGTTATTGAAGAGGTGAAGGCCCTGAACAAAGCTAAACGTCCTGTGCTGATCGGCACCATTTCCATTGAAAAGTCTGAGCTTCTGGGCAAGCATCTTACCCGGGCGGGGGTAAAGCACCATGTGCTGAATGCTAAAAATCACGAAAGAGAAGCGGAAATCATTGCCCAGGCGGGGCAGCCGGGGCAGGTCACTATTTCAACAAATATGGCCGGTCGTGGCACGGATATCAAGCTTGGTGAAAATGTTGCCGAGTTGGGCGGGCTGCACATTCTGGGGACAGAGAGGCATGAAAGCCGCCGGATTGACAATCAGCTGAGAGGAAGAGCGGGCCGTCAGGGAGACAATGGATCATCCCGTTTCTATCTTTCCCTGGAAGATGACTTGTTGCGGGTTTTCGGAGCTGAAAGAATATCTTCAGTCATGGATACAGTCGGGCTTGAAGAAGGTCAGCCCATCGAACATAAATACATCTCCAAGGCGATTGAAAACGCTCAAAAGCGAGTGGAAGGCCAGAACTTCGATATCCGTAAGCATCTGCTCGACTACGATGACGTCATGAATAATCAGAGAAAGGTTATCTATGAGCAGCGTAAAAAAGTGTTGCGTGGTGATAACTTATGGTCAGATGTTGAAGAAATGGTTGAAGAAATAACCGACGATTTATTACATGAATTTGTCGGTGAAAAAAGCCATCCCCAGGATTGGGATATCAAACCTCTTGAGGATGCATTATTCAAACAATTCAATTTACGTTTGGACATCGTCCATGCAAAAGACATGAATTCCGTGGATGCCGTCCGTGACTTCATCATCCAGAATGTTCAAACCTATTTGCGGAATCGAGAAAAGGAATTCGGTCCGGAACTCATGCCCTATCTCATGAAAGTTATCATGTTGCAGGCTATTGACACCCATTGGAAAGAACATTTGCTGTCCATGGATCACTTAAGGGAAGGCATCGGTTTGCGCGGTTATGGTCAGAAAGATCCGGTAAGGGAATACCAGCGCGAAGGATATGCTATGTTTATGGAAATGATCAGCCGTATTAAAATGGATACGCTGGAAAAACTTTGCATGGTCAGAATTCAAAAAGAGGAAGAAGTAGAAGAAATAAGACAGAAGCAAAAACAGGATTACGTGTTGAGTCGTGGTGAAGACACACCGGCTAATCAAACCATCAAGCGTGAGAGTGAAAAGGTTGGACGGAACGATCCTTGTCCATGCGGCAGCGGTAAAAAATATAAGAAATGTTGCGGTGCTTAAGCCTTTAAGAGGAGTAGCAGGAATGGTGAAAACAACAAGTAAAATAAGTGTTCCCGGTTTTTTAGCCAACGGAGTTTCCGTAGGTATTAAAGGTGATGACCAGAAGGATCTGGGATTGATTTACTCCACGGTTCCGGCGAAGGTAGCCGCGTTGTTTACAAAAAATACTTTCAAAGCCGCGCCGGTGTTAATTGATACTGAAAGAATCAAAAGAGGAATCGCACAGGCTATTATCACGAACAGCGGCTGCGCCAATGCGGCGACAGGAAAAGAAGGGATTCAGGATGCTCTGGCTGTTTCTTCCGCTGCGGCCAGGCAATTAAAAATACCGGAAGAGCACCTTCTGGTGTGTTCGACGGGCGTGATCGGTAAAAGGCTTCCTGTTAAAAAAATTGAAACCGGCATAGGCAAACTGGTCAAAGGTCTCCATGAGGATGGCATCGAAGATGCCGAAGCGGCCATGATGACCACGGATAAATATCCTAAAATCGCCATTCGCAAGGGCATTGTCGGTGCGAAAGATATCACGATTTGCGGAATTGCCAAAGGCGCCGGCATGATTGAGCCGAATATGGCAACTTTGCTGACTTATGTGATGACCGACGCTTTGATTGATGCCAAAGCGCTCAACACAGTATTTCATCAGGTGATTGATTCCACATTTAACGCCGTCAGCGTCGATGGTTGTATGAGCACCAATGATACGGCTATTATTCTGGCCAACGGCCTGGCGGGAAATAATCCACTGGAGCGGGCTCAGGCCAGGCTTCAAAGATTCCGGGAAATGCTGACGGATGTCCTCGCCGAACTGTCGCAGGCAGTGGTCCAGGATGGAGAGGGTGCAACCAAATTTATAACCATCCTGGTGGATGGCGCGAAATCTAAATCCGATGCGAGGCGCGTGGCCTATGCGGTGGCCAATTCCAATCTGGTCAAAACCGCCTTTTTTGGTGAAGATCCCAACTGGGGCAGAATTATTGCCGCTATTGGTTCCTCGGGAATACCGCTGGAAAAAGAAAAAATCAGTTTATCCATTGGGAATATGACCGTGTTTTCACAAGACACACCTGCCCATATTACACTTTCTAAATTGAAAGAAATCTTTCAAGAGAGCAAAATTGAGGTCCGTGTCGGTCTGGGGGGAGGCGATAAGTCCTATTGCGTTTATACATCGGATCTTTCGTACGATTATGTGAAGATCAATGCTGATTATTCAACATGATAAAATGAATAAATATGTTAATTTTATTGCCAAAAATGTTATTTAAGCTTGAACAATCCGATTATTTGTGGTAATTGCCGCAAAATTTCACACATCCTCTGATTGACGGCATGTTGCTTAGAAATTAAGTGTGCCGGACAAGTTGACGGGGGTGGAGGAAAAAAAACAAAGGAGAAGAAAATATGTCAGCAATTTCAATGAAACTGTTACTCGAAGCCGGTGTCCATTTCGGGCATCAAACCAACAAATGGAACCCTAAAATGAAGCCCTATATCTTCGGGGCGCGCAACAACATCTACATTATTGATCTTCAGCAAACCGTCGGGATGTTCCAGTCGGCCTATAATTTTGTGGTGGATACGGTCAGCCAGGGGAAAGAAATTCTTTTTGTCGGAACAAAGAAACAGTCACAGGAAGCGATCCGTGAAGAAGCGTCGCGCTGTGGTATGCCTTATGTCAATCAGCGTTGGCTGGGCGGAATGTTGACCAATTTTGTTACGGTCAAAAAGAGTGTGGATCGTTTAAACACGTTAAACAAGATGTTCAATGACGATTCCATTAAGGCTTTCCCCAAAAAAGAAATTACCAAACTCCAAAAAGAAATGGATAAGCTGGAAAATGTTTTAGGCGGGATTAAAAACATGAAATCCCATCCGGCCGCTGTTTTTATTGTTGATCCCAACCGGGAACACATCACCGTCAAGGAAGCGAAGAAGTTGAATGTCCCTCTGGTCGCGATTGTCGATACCAACTGCGATCCGACGGATATTGATTATATCATTCCGGGGAATGACGATGCCATTCGGGCTATTAAATTGTTTGCCTCGAAATTTGCGGATGCGGTTTTAGAAGGCAAGAAACGATTTGAAGAGAAACTGGCTGCCGAATCCAACAAGGAAGCGGGCGGCCCTGTTGCCATCAATAAAGACGCAGAAGCGGATATTCCCGAAAGCGTCGAAATGGAAAATGGTTCTGCCCCGACAGAGAAATAATGAACGCGCCGAACGCGTATAAAGGTATTTTAGGAATAGAATTTTAGGAGGATAAGAAATTGGAAATCACTTCAACGATGGTAAAAGAATTAAGAACGAAAACCGGCGCCGGCATGATGGATTGCAAGGAAGCGCTTGCGGCGGTGGACGGTGATTTTGAAAAAGCGATTGATTTTTTAAGAAAGAAGGGACTTTCTGCGGCAACCAAACGGTCATCCAAGGCGGCCAAAGATGGAACGGTAGCGTCATATATACACATGGGTGGCAGGATTGGCGTGATGGTGGAAATCAATTGTGAAACGGATTTTGTGGCCAAAACCGATGACTTTCAGACCATGGCCAGAGACATTGCCATGCATGTTGCCGCGTCTAATCCGCTTTGTGTGCGTCCGGAAGAAATTGCCGAGGATATTCTCGAGAGAGAAAAAGAAATCTATCGCAGTCAGTTACGCGAAGAAAAGAAGCCTGAAAAAATTTGGGATAAAATTATCGAGGGAAAACTCAAAAAATATTATGAAGACGTTTGTCTGACGGAACAGAAGTTTGTTAAGAATCAGGATATTACCATCGGAACGCTGATCAGCAACATGATTGCCAAGACAGGTGAAAATATTGTCATTCGCCGTTTTGCCCGTTTCCAGCTTGGCGAGGAAATCAAGAAATAATGAGCGAAAAGAAGAAAGCCGCTTATAAAAGAATTCTTTTGAAGCTCAGTGGGGAAGCCCTTTTAGGCAAACAATCCACCGGTGTCGACCCGGATGTGGCCAATTATATTGCCTCTGAAATAAAGTCTCTGGCGGATTTGAAAATCCAGATCGGCATTGTCATCGGAGGCGGAAATATTTTTCGCGGCATCGAAGCCAGCGCCAAGGGGATGGACAGAACGACTGCCGATTATATGGGAATGCTGGCAACGGTTATCAACAGTCTCGCTCTTCAGAGCGCTCTGGAAATGCGTGGTTTGCCGACACGTGTTCAATCGTCTATAGAAATGAGAGAAATCGCGGAGCCTTTTATTCAACGCAAAGCGGTTCGGCATCTGGAAAAAGGCAGAATTGTCATATTTGCCGGTGGAACGGGCAATCCCTATTTTTCCACGGATACAGCCGCATCATTGAGAGCAATGGAAATTCGGGCTGACATCATCATGAAAGCCACAAAGGTTGATGGTGTTTATGATGCGGATCCGGTGAAAAATAAATCTGCGGTCATGTTTAAAAAAATAAGTTATATCGATGTGTTAACGAAAAATCTTAGAGTAATGGATTCAACGGCGATTACGTTATGCAAAGATAACTCGTTACCGATTATCGTTTTTAATTTGCAGAAGAAGGGAAACATTCGGAGTGCGATTTGTGGTAAAAAAATTGGAACTTACGTAGGAGAATGATTATGAAAGAGCAGATTTTTTCAAAGTTAAAAGATGAGATGGAAAAAACGATATCTTCTCTGGAGAAATCATTCAGCAGAGTAAGAACCGGCCGGGCATCTGTTTCACTGCTGGATGGTATCAAGGTTGATTATTATGGAACGCCAACCCCGATTGCCCAAGTGGCCACTCTTTCCGTTCCGGAAAGCCGTCTCATTGTGATTGCGCCCTGGGATGCAACAGCCATCGGTGCGATCGAAAAAGCGATTCAGAAGTCTGATTTGGGTTTAATGCCTTCCTCTGACGGCAAGGTGATTCGTCTTGCCATTCCGCAATTAACGGAAGAGAGACGCAAAGAGCTGGTGAAAGTTGTTAAAAAAATGGCGGAGGAAGGTAAAGTTAAGCTGCGTAACGAACGTCGTGATGCCAACGAAGCCTTAAAAGATTTAAAGAAGAATAATAAAATGTCCGAGGATGAACTGCACGGCGCTCAGGATGAAGTTCAAAAATTAACGGATCGTTATATTGAAAAGACGGATAAGATTTTATTGGTCAAAGAAAAAGAAATCATGGAGATTTAAGTGTCGTCGCAGATGATATTTCAATGGGGAGTCAAAAGCTCCCCATTTGTTTTTGAGGATCTATTGAATCGAAATGCCAAGAATTGATGAAAACCACCTGCCCCGACACATCGCCATTATCATGGACGGCAACGGGCGCTGGGCAAAACAACACGCGATGGGGCGGATTAGAGGCCATAAAAAAGGGGCTCAAGCCGTCAAGACTACGGTGACGGCATGTCGTGAAACAGGGATTCAGTACCTCACCTTATTTGCTTTCTCCTCTGAAAACTGGGGGCGGCCCAATGAGGAAGTGAACGCCTTAATGTCATTGCTCAATAAGTATTTGGACAAGGAAGCACAAACACTTCAAAAACAGGAAATCAGGCTCACGACGATTGGAGATATTGACCGGCTCTATCCTCCGGTAAAAGAAAAACTTCTGGAAGTGAAAAAGCTTACTGAAAAAAACCGGAAGATGGTCTTAAATCTGGCCTTAAGCTACGGCAGCCGTGATGAGATTGTTTTTGCCGTAAAAAAATTGATTGCTGAACATTGGGAAGGAAAACTTAAGCTCGATGATATCGATAAGGATAGGGTTGGGCGTTATTTATACACAAGTAATATGCCTGATCCCGACTTGCTGATCCGAACCAGCGGCGAATATCGCATCAGTAATTTTCTGCTCTGGCAGATGGCGTATACGGAACTTTATTTTACAGAGGTTTTATGGCCTGATTTTAAGAAGGAGGATTTGTTGAAGGCGATTGCTGTTTACCAGCGCCGCGAGCGACGTTTCGGATTAACGAGTGAGCAAATCAACAATAAATAATTTTGGCAAAAAGGGTAGAAGATGGCAATAAAAAACTCTAATCTGCAAAGATGGCTGACCGGCATTGTTTTAGCGGTGGCCATACTGCTGATCATCTTTTTAGCCCCTTTAGAATTATTGACTGTCGTGGTTGCGCTGCTTATTATCGTTGCTGTCTGGGAATATAACGGTATTGTTTTCGGTCCCGGTTTTCTGAAGGAAAAGATTGAAAGTCTTGCATTCGCCATTCTCGTTCCGGGGTTTATGTATATGGGCAATGCTCAACTGCTGGTTGCCCTGCTGGTCTTTGCGGTCATGGTCGTTTTTATTGTCTTTCTATGGAAGGTCAACGAAAACAGCTTTGATGTATCCTCCGTGACTAAAGTCATATTCGGAATGCTCTATATTCCGTTACTGACCTCGCATTTTATTTTACTTCGAAAGTTGGATAGCGGCATCTATTGGATTTTACTGGTGCTGGTGGTTGGAATTGCCGGTGATACGGTGGCCATGTATGTAGGCAAGTCTTTGGGGAAAAGGAAGTTGATTCCACTGGTCAGTCCGGGAAAGACCGTAGAAGGTACAATCGGACTTATGATAGGCGGCACCATCGCTGCTACTTTATTTGGCTATTTTTTATTTCGTGAAATCTTTATCTTCCACTTTCTGATTATTGGTCTTGTCGGAAGTATTATCGGACAGCTGGGCGATCTTTGCGAATCCGCCATCAAAAGAAATTATGGCCGAAAGGATGCGAGTTCGCTGTTACCCGGACATGGGGGACTGATGGACCGGCTGGACAGCCTGATTTTCCTGGCTCCCTTTGTTTACTATTACCGCATTTTCGTGATTGGCTGATGAAGAAAATAACACTATTAGGATCAACAGGTTCCATCGGTGTCAGCGCACTGGATGTTATCGAAAAGAATCCCAAGAAATTTAAGATTGCGGCACTTGCCGCCGGACGCAACATCCGGCTTCTGGCTCAACAGATTTTGAAATTTCGTCCCAGGGTGGTTGCGGTTCAATCCAAACCCGATGCCGAGCAATTACACGAAATTCTGGGACCAAAAAATAGAATCCCCATTCTTTATGATGAAACGGGCATTGAAGAAGCTGCTGCCTATACCCCTTCAGATATAGTGCTTTCTGCCATTTCCGGTGCGGCGGGTCTGAAGCCGACACTGGCGGCGATAGAAGCGGGGAAAGACATTGCTCTGGCGAACAAAGAAACGATGGTGGTAGCAGGGGCTATCGTTACGAAGAGGGCCAGACAAAAAAAGATAAACATTCTTCCTGTCGATAGTGAGCATAGTGCAATATTTCAATGTCTGGCCGGACAGATGCCGGAAAACTTAAGGCGGATTATTCTCACAGCCTCCGGTGGGCCTTTTTTCAATTTATCAAGGGACGAGCTGAAAAACGTCACATTGCCGCAGGCGCTCAGGCATCCTCGCTGGAAAATGGGTCGTAAGATCACGATTGATTCAGCGTCCATGATGAATAAGGGACTGGAAGTTATCGAGGCAAAATGGTTGTTTGATCTGGACATTGGCCATATTGATGTATTAATTCATCCCCAGAGTGTCGTGCATTCGCTGATTGAATTTCTTGATGGGTCGGTTTTAGCCCAACTGGGTATTGCCGACATGAGAATACCGATTGCGTATGCTTTAGACTATCCGAATCGTTTGACCAATGATCTGCCGATATTAAATCTGGCGAAGACAGGCCCATTAGAGTTTCATCAGCCGGATATGAAAAAATTCCCCTGTCTTGGACTGGCTTATGAAGCGGGGCGTTCAGGGGGAACTGCTCCTGTGGTTTTAAACGCAGCCAATGAAGTTGCCGTTGCTGCGTTTCTTGAAAATAAAATTTGCTTTAATGATCTGTCGAAAGTAATAGAAAAAGTGTTAAATAAGTATCAGTCCATAAACAATCCATCTCTGGACGATATTCTGGGTGTCGATGGTGACGCCAGAATACAAGCGGAAAATGTTATTAAAAAGTTAAAGAAAGGATCATAGTTTGATTACCTTAATTTCATTTATCGTTTTGCTGGGTATTCTGATTTTTGTTCATGAGTTCGGTCATTTTCTGGCCGCACGCCTTGGCGGAGTAGGGGTTTTGAAATTCTCTCTGGGATTTGGACCCAAAATTGTCGGGAAAAAAATCGGGGAAACCGAATATGTTCTTTCCTGGATTCCGCTGGGCGGATTTGTCAAACTGCTGGGTGAGTCCGGCACGGAAGAGTTGCCGCCCGAGGATGAAGAAAGATCGTTTTATAAACAGCCAACCTGGAAGCGCTTGCTCATTGTGCTCGCGGGGCCGGTTTTTAACTTTCTGCTGGCTATTCTCATTTTCTTCATTGTTTACATGTATGGACTACCCAATCTCATTCCGGTCATCGGCCAGATGTCACCGGAGTCCGCTGCCTTGCAGGCTGGCGTTATAACCGGTGATAAAATATTATCGATGAATGATAAGAAGATAACGTATTGGGATGAGATAAAACCAATTATAACAGAGTCTAAAGGCAGTGAAGTTCGCATAGTGGTTCAGCGTGGTCATGAGGAGAAAATTATTACCGTAAAACCAAAATTATCCAAGGCAAAGAATATTTTCGGTGAAGAAGAATCAACCTACCTGATTGGTATAGCGCCTGCCGGCAAAACGGTTATTGAAAGGAAAAATCCTTTAATGGCCATTGTTTCTTCAGGAGGCAAAACGTGGGAAATAAGCAAGCTGACCGTTATTTCCGTTGTAAAAATGATTGAGGGGGTTATATCACCCCGGACTCTGGGCGGACCTATTTTTATTGCACAAGTGGCGGGTGCCCAGGTTAAAGAAGGCATTGTTCCGTTTATTCTTTTTATGGCCATCCTTTCCATTAATTTAGGGGTCATCAATTTATTTCCTATTCCGGTTCTCGATGGAGGGCACATCTTCTTCTATCTGATCGAAATGGTGACACGAAGAGAAATTCCGATGAAGGTTAAAGAAATGTCTCAGCAAATCGGCTTTGTCGCTTTGCTGATGTTGATGCTTTTTGTTATCATGATCGATATTGAACGTCTCAATATTAAACCGATCAATGATGTTTTAAAATTATTTAAGTAATATATGCTGACATTAGCGTTTGATGCCTCTTCGAAAACAGCCTCCGTCTCTATTTTGCGAGATAAGACTGTTTTATATGATACGATCATCAATAAAGGGCTGAATCATTCCGAAGTGCTTCTTCCATCCATTGACGAAGCCTGTCGGCTCACAGGCATTCCATTGTCTGAAATTGATTTGTTTGCCTGTACGCTGGGGCCTGGATCATTTACCGGTTTGCGCATTGGCGTCAGCACCCTCAAGGGGCTGATGATGGCCACGGGCAAACCGGCGGCGGGTGTTTCAGCGCTTGCCGCACTGGCGCTCAATGTGGATGAAAAAGAAAAAATAATCGGTTCGATGATGGATGCCGGTCGCGGACAGGTTTATCTTGCATACTACCAATATGATAAAGACGGTATTTTAAATCAGATGGAAGCAGCAAGAGCTGTTGAACCGCACAGTATTTCTTCTGCTGATGAAGATGAAGTGATCTATGTCGGTGACGGTGCGATCAAGTATGCTGACGTGCTTGGTTCTCCTGACAATAACAAAAATAAAATAGCGCCTGCCGAACAACAATACGTGTGCGCTTCAAATGTGGGCCTTCTGGCGATTGAAAAATATCGCCGCAATGATTTGCTTGATTTGGCAGGATGTGTTCCTGTTTACTTACGTTCGGCCGATGCCCTATTGTATAGGGCAAACAAATAAAAAGTGTTTCAGATGAATGATTGTATGACCCGAAGAGGATGCCGGCAAAAAACCGGAAAAGATGATCGCGTGTCCAAGTGGACAGTCGCTGTTTTCTTTATGATGGTATCTATATTTCCGTCATTCACGGTTTTTGCCGGAAACAATCTTCCGCAATCGATGCAACTTTCATCCGTGTTGAAAACCAAAGTTCCAATTGCATCTGTAAGCGTTAAAAACGCATACCCGCATGATACCGGCGCCTTCACGCAGGGGCTGTTTTTTTATCAGGGCTATTTATATGAATCTACCGGACTTAACGGAAAATCAACGCTCGCCCGGAAAGAAGTAAAAACCGGGAAAACTTTGCAGGAAATCAGAATCCCACCGAAATATTTTGGCGAGGGGATTGTTTTGCTGAATGATAAAATTTATCAGCTGACCTGGCAGAATGAGACCGTCTTTATTTATGATGCCCGGTCTTTCCAGAAAATCAGGGAAATAAAATATCACGGCGAAGGTTGGGGATTAACCTCCGACGGCAAACATTTGCTGATGAGCAACGGTTCATCGACCATCACGTTTCATGATCCGGATTCGTTCAAAGTGGTTTGCAAAATCCATGTTCGTGACGGGGATACTCCCGTAAGCAGTCTCAATGAGCTGGAGTTCATCAAGGGTGAAATATGGGCCAATATATATATGGCAGATATGCTCGTCCGGATTTCCCCGAAAAACGGCAAGGTGAGAGGCTGGGTTGATTTATCGGCACTTCGTTCTTATCTACCCGGCAATGCGCAGGTTGATGTGATTAACGGCATTGCCTATGACGCAACAGAAGATCGTATTTTTGTAACCGGAAAATACTGGCCGAAAGTATTTGAAGTTCAGTTAAAACGCTTTTAATTATTTAACTTTCTCCTAACTATATAATATCTTTATTATTTTATCATTGTGCTCCGAAAAAGTCAAGACTTTTTCGGAGCACCATGCCGGATAGGGAGGATAGATGATTATGGAACGGGCGCGTCAGGATGGCTCTTCATCTGGCCCATCAGCGCGATGACCGCTAACTCCTTTGCCTTGTTCCCACATGATGCAGAGTTCCGTCTGTATCTACGCGCGCCTGTTTCATTGCGTCAACACTTCTTTGTCAACAAAATTGAAAATCTCTTCATTGTCCGGTATATCCGCCATGGAGTGGCCGTAATGCGCAAACCGGACGGTTTGAGACTTGTCGATCAGCACCTGTGCGGGTAGCCTTCCCAATTTGAAGAGTTTGACCTCCTGGCCGTATAACTTCAACACCCGGTGCTCCGGATCGGGCAGGCCGACAAAGGGCAGGTTCTCTTTTTCCCAGTACGTCCGGAAAATTTCCGATTGATTTCAGTCTTTCTTCCGAAAGGACCAAGCGGTTATTCCGCTTTCCACAAACCGTGCAGATTACAGTATTCCCGCGCTGTAATGGTGGCTGCCTCGATGGGGAAAAAAGCTTCCGGGGTCTGGCCCGGCGCCAGAAACTGCCGGCAGGATTTGCCGTCCGCGATGACTTCGATCCATTCAATGTAATGCTTTTCTTCCATTGGATGCGCGACGCTGCCGATCTTTACTTTGACGCCGCCCGCCACCTTTTCAATGACCGGAACATGCTTTTCCTTTGCGGCGTCCGTCGTGTTTTCCGTCAGCTTTTTCATGGGCTGATTGCAGCAGACCAGTTCGCCTTTGCCATCGTGCAGCACGGCCACGATATGGCCGCATACGTCGCATTTAAAAATTTCGTTTCTTTGTGCCATGATGAACCTCCTTTTTTCTGTAGTCTAAAATTGTTTTTGATTAAAAACACAAACGCTTCATTTTGCTTCTTTCACTGCTTATTCATATGCCGCCTGATTTCAGGACAAGAAAATTATTCGGGTCGCTTCAGGCAGTCGCGGCATTACCCATGAAATTCCATCCGGGTATCGGTGACAACAAAACCGGCTTTACGGGCGATGTCTTTCGGTTCAAGGGTTGCCGGGATGTGATAGTCGATAATGGTTCCGCACCGTTTGCAGATGAGATTGATATGCCCGGAGAGATTGCCATCGTAACGGTTTTCCATCCGGTCAAACTCCAGATGACCGATCAGGTTTTCTTTATTGATTTCGTTCATTTCTGAATCGTTCCAGTTTAGTGATTTCATTAACCCAGGTGGATTTTCCTGTCAAGATATTTTGAAATATTTTATTCTTTCCTTGCCTTGTTTTTTGTTTGATTGATACCGAATGTGGACAAAATTGGATGGATCATGTAATGTTTTTCAGGATTGGAATACCCTATCTCTAAAGGAAACGCCCTTGACCGACCAGGAAAAAACAAAGGAACAGCTTATCGAGGAATTGCAGCGACTTCGTGAAAGTCTTGCCGGCGGGCGGCCGTTTCGCCGGAAGCCGTCCCAAAGTGATCTGCTCAAAGAGAGCGAGGATCGTTATCGCGCGGTCATTGAAAACAT
>DFZJ01000144.1:12267-13183 GCA_002382045.1 Syntrophaceae bacterium UBA4059 | reverse complement strand
AAAGACGTTCATTCCAAATGGTTTGAAGGCGGCAAACTCAATGTCAGCTACAACTGCCTGGACCGTCATCTGGAAACCAAGAAAAACAAGGCCGCGATCATTTTTGAAGGCAACGATCCCAACGACTGGAAAGTTTACACCTATTTTGACATGTATCGCGAAGTCAACAAATTCGCCAATGTTTTGAAAACCCTGGGCGTCAAGAAGGGCGATCGCGTCACCATCTTCCTGCCCATGATCGCGGAGCTGTCCATCGTCATGCTGGCCTGCGCCCGCATCGGCGCGGTTCATGCCATCGTTTTCGGCGGATTTTCGGCGGAAGCACTAAGAGACCGTATCAATAATTCCGGCTCGAAAGTGGTCATTACCTGCGACGGCACCTACCGCGGCGCCAAGGCCGTTCCCCAGAAAGACACCGCCGACAAAGCCGTGGCGCAGTGTCCCGGTGTGAAAACCGTGGTTGTTGTAAAACGCACCGGAACGCAAGTTGCTATGACCGAAGGCCGCGACATCTGGTACGAAGAATTGATGGCCAAAGCAGACAAATACTGCAAACCGGAAGAAATGGATGCGGAAGATCCGCTGTTCATCCTTTACACCTCCGGTTCGACCGGCCAACCCAAGGGCGTTGTTCATACACAGGCCGGTTATCTGCTCTATGCCTCCATGACTCAGCAGTTGGCATTTGACGTTCGTGAAGAAGATACTTACTGGTGCACCGCTGACATCGGCTGGGTCACCGGTCACAGTTACATCGTTTACGGTCCGCTTTGCAACGGCCACTCCAGCATTCTGTTCGAAGGCGTTCCCAACTATCCGGACTTTGGGCGGTTCTGGGCTGTCGTCGAAAAATACAATGTCAACAATTTCTATACCGCACCCACCGCGATTCGCTCCATCGCCAAAGAAGGCGACA
>DFZJ01000144.1:0-12225 GCA_002382045.1 Syntrophaceae bacterium UBA4059 | reverse complement strand
AAACAGGCGGACATATGATCCTGCCCCTGCCCGGCGCGATTGACATCAAACCCGCCAAAGCCATGGTGCCGTTCTTCGGCGTGGTTCCGGTTCTGTTTGATGAAGAAGGCAAAGAAATCAAAGGCCCCGGCAAAGGCGCTCTCTGTATTAAAAATTCATGGCCCGGCATCGCCCGCGGTTTGTGGGATGACAAAGATGGCCGGTTTGTCGAAAATTACTTCGTGCAGTTCCCCGGCACGTACTTCTCCGGCGACGGCGCGGAGCGCGATGCCGACGGCGACTACAAAATCACCGGCCGCGTCGATGACGTGATCAATGTTTCCGGCCACAGACTGGGCACAGCGGAAGTCGAAGCGGCTTTGACGTCTCATCCGGATGTCGCCGAAGCGGCGGTTGTCGGATTCCCCCATGACATTAAAGGTCAGGGCATCTTCGCCTATGTCACCCTGAACAATAATGTGGCCAAGACGGATGACCTCAAGAAGGCTCTGATCGCCCATGTCCGCAAGGTGGTCGGTCCGATCGCATCGCCTGACCAGATTCAATGGGCGGATGGTCTGCCCAAAACCAGATCCGGAAAGATCATGCGCCGCGTTCTGAGAAACGTCGCCGCTAAAACGTTCGGTGACTTCGGCGACACGTCCACCCTGGCTGATCCGCATGTGGTGGATGACCTGGTCGAAAACAGAAAGAAATTAGGTTAACCCCTTGATGTAGAAACAGTCGCACACGGTTTCTACATTTTGAAGTCCCTCCTCAGAAGCGCCGTTCCCCGGTTTTCCGGGGAACGGCGTTTTCTTTTACAACCGGTCATAATGAACGGTTACTTTTTATACCGAAACGATCAGGGTGATTTGTCTCCCCGGCGTCAGTTATAAATCATACCGGATACAGGGGGGAATTTATTTTCTTCCCCATCAATCGATCAGTCATTGTAAAGGGCTTTCAGTTGTTCGCCATATTTTTTCATCACATTGCGGCGCACCAGTTTCAGCGTCTGGGTCATCATGCCGTTGTCCACGGTAAAGTCCTCAACAATATAAAGGAACTTCTGCGGGACTTCATAGCCGCCGAATGTTTTCCGTAAATGTCCGATGATCTGCTGCGATATAAAATCAGTGCATTCCTTGTTGGCAATGGTTTCTGCAGGAGTGCCCTGAGCCCAGGCTGCTGTTTTGGGATCGGTTTTGAGTGCTGCAAAATCCGGCACAATCAATGCCACATTATACAAGCGGCCTTCACCATAAATCAAAGCGTTGGACACACAGGGGATTAATTTTATTTCGCCTTCGATGGATTCAGGATGCACATACTTGCCGTTTTCCAGTTTATATTCATCTTTGAATCGGCCGGTGATATGCAGGTATCCTTCTTCGTCCAGCCAGCCGCGGTCTCCCGTCCTGACACCGGGAAAACCGTTCCACGTATCGGGCATCATGGCTTCTTTGGTTATAGCCGGTTTGTTATGGTATCCCTGCATAACCTGCGCGCCGTAAACGACGATTTCGCCATCCGGGCTGTCTTCTCCAACACGGGATTTATCGATCACCACCTTCGTGTCCTTGAAAGCCTTGCCGACCGTGCCGTATTTATTGCCTCGACCGGGCGAATTGTTGGAAATAACGGGTGAGGTTTCCGACAAACCGTAACCGTCATAAGTGGGCACGCCGACATCACTGAAGAACATGGCGATTTCCGGTTTCATCATCGCTCCTCCGGTGACAACGTGTTTTAATCTTCCGCCGAAAATCGCCCGGATTTGAGAAAACACCAGGGCGTCAAGGTCCTTGAAGTCTTTTGTTTTTTCAGCAAGGCCCCGGTTCTTGATGGCCTCGGCGCAGGCCGCGTCAAAAAATTGCTTTTTGACCGGATCCGCCGCCACACCCTGCTGGATTTTGTCGTAAATAATATTGAAGACCCGCGGCACGGCGGACATGCCTGTGGGCTTGACTTCACTGAAATTGGCAACCAGTTTGTCGGCGGATTCGGCAAAGCCCAGGCTTCCGCCACCCAGGAGGTAACAGTGCAAATCGGCTGTCAGACCGAAACTGTGCGCCCAGGGGAGAATGGCTAGCCCGATATCGTCCGAGTTGATATTGAACGTCTCGCGGCATTCCCTGGCGTTGTGCGTCATGTTGCCGTGATGCAGAAGCACGCCTTTCGGATCACCGGTCGTGCCCGACGTGTAGATGATAAAAGCCGTTTCCGACCAGCCTGGTTTGTAGGAGGGGGACGGATTGGCCTTGCCCGTTTTTTCCAGCGCGGAAAGCGTATTTTCTCCCTCGCCGAACAGGATGAATATATCCTTCAGGGTTGGAATATTTTTTTGGAAGCTTTTTACGGTATCATAAATCTTCTGATCGCGGACAAAAAGATATTTAATGGCCGCGTCCTGAATGATGTACTGCCAGACCTTCTGCAGTTCCTTTTCATACATGGGGACGAAGATACCGCCCAGACCGTGGGTGGCATTGGCGCACACAAACCATTCCGCGCAATTGCTGACAATAACGCCGACTTTTTCGCCTTTGCTCAACCCCAGTTTATTTAAAGCGCCTCTAAGGTTGTTCACCCGCAAGGCCACGGCGTCATAGGTTACCCATTCATATTGGTCGGTCGTCTTGTTCTTCGTGCCGAAAAGGTTCCGGGAAGCAAACTTGGCCGCCGAGTTCTCGAAGAGATCGACCAGGTTATTGGGTTTGGTGTAAAAAGTATCCAGATTTGATGACGGGACAACGACTTTTTGATCAGACATAAATGACCTCCTGAAATTGGGATATTGATAAACGATTAAAATAATGTTGATGGGGGATGGACACGACTGCCGGCTCATGATCTAGGGGGCCTCCTACTGCATTTAGAGCGCCAGCTCTGATGATTATGTTCATCAAAAACTTCCAATGTCAAGAATATCTTGGCTGCATTTTACTTGACACCTTCAGCGGTTGACCGTTATATTCCGGTAACGCAGCAACATCATTTTATAGAATGAAAACAGGGAGGCGCTCATCATAAATATACCAAGACACAGGCAGTGGAGCAGCGTCATTTTTTGTATGATCGTCCTGCTGTTAACAGGATGCGCTTCCAGTACGGTGATCATGATCAATCAGGAAAAGTATTCTCCGTCTTTCAGCCCCGGTGACTTCAGCCGCTACAGGGGGAAGAAACTCTTTTTATCCGATTTCTTTAATCGCGCGAAGAACACCAAAACTTACCATTATTACAGTCCTGACAAGCAATTGGCTTATGAAGGCAACGCCACCCTTGAAAACTTTTACTGGCACTGCTTCCAGAAATCCTTTCGTCATATAGGCGTTCACCTGGTTGACACCCCGTACGACAAAAGCCAGCCCTATGCTCACGACTGGTGGGGGAAGGTTCCGAATCGCGCAGACTCCCAGGCTTCCCATAGCGTTCCTGAATTTCAATTCATATTCCTTTCGATGACCGATCAGGAATTCAAGTTTAAAGTCCTGGTCCTCAAAGGGGGTGAATCCAAATTTGATAAGGAGTACACGGTAAACGTGCCGGTGGCGACAACCGATGATGTCGCAGAGCTTGAAAAACGCGCTTATAAACTGGTGGAGCTGGCCTTTACAACTATTTTGAATGACCCGGATTTTCAGATTTAGGATTAAATGGAAATTTATTTATACATTATTTTCATTTTGCTGGTGATCATTGTTGTTCTGCAATTCTGGCAGTTCAGGCGAAGCGCTGTTGATCTGACGCCGCTTGCCGCCAGGCTTGATATTCTGCGAGACGCGCAGGAGAGAACCGACCGTTCGCTGCGTGATGAGATCTCCCGGTCGCGGCAGGAAACGCAAACGCTCTCGCAGCAGGAAAGAGCGGAACTGGCGGGCACGCTGAAAGCCTTCGGCGATTCCGTCCAGGCCCGCATGGCCGACAGCGCCAAAATTCAAATGGATCAGATGGAAAGTTTTGGCCGGCAGCTTTCTATTCTCACCGCGACCAACGAAAAAAAGATGGAAGATATCCGTCTGATTATCGATGAAAAACTGAAACAAATTCAGGAAGACAATACCCGCCAGCTTGACCGCATGCGGGAGACCGTCGATGAGAAACTGCAAAGTACGCTGGAGAAACGCCTGGGAGAGTCGTTCAAACAGGTTTCTGAACGTCTGGAGCAGGTTCATCAGGGGCTGGGCGATATGCGCACGCTGGCCGCGGGCGTGGGAGACCTGAAAAAAGTGCTCACCAACGTCAAGTCGCGCGGCACCTGGGGCGAAGTCCAGCTGGGCGCGCTTCTGGAAGAAATCCTTTCGACGGAACAGTATTTAAAGAATGTGAAAATAAACGAACAGAGCAGCGATTTTGTCGAATTCGCCATCAAGCTGCCCGGCCAGGGCGATTCACCTTCGGATTTCGTACTGATTCCGGTGGACGCTAAATTCCCGGTGGAAGACTATTCCCGGCTGATCGAAGCGCAGGAAAGGGCCGATGCGCCCGCCGCCGAAGACGCGGTCCGGCAATTGGAGGCGAGCATTAAAAAGGCGGCCAGAGATATATCGCAAAAATATCTGGCGCCTCCCCAAACCACGGATTTCGGCATCATGTTTCTGCCGTCGGAAGGGCTTTATGCTGAAGTGATCCGCCGCACGGCGCTGGTTGCCCAACTGCAGCGGGAATACCGCATTGTGATTTCCGGTCCTTCAACGTTTGCCGCATTTCTGAACAGTCTGCAGATGGGTTTCCGCACGCTGGCGATTCAGAAGCGTTCGGGTGAAGTCTGGAAAGTGCTGGGTGAAGTGAAGGCGGCGTTCGGACGGTTCGGCGACTCGCTCGACGCCGTGCGCAAAAGGCTGGACCAGGCCGCAAGCTCCGTGGATGACGCGCAGAAAAAGACGCGGACGCTGGCCGGGAAGTTAAAAGCGGTGGAAGCCATGCCGGAGGCCTCGCCTGAAATTACCGTCGCGGATACCGATGCGGATTGAGCAGGCGCCCAAGCTTTAACGATTCGTCCTTGGAGGTCATCATAGAGTAAAATGTTCATAAAAAAATATGAAATTCATCATGTAGTCATGGGTCCAGACTTGAACCATCACGGGACCCTGTTTGCGGGTCAGGGCGCTAAATGGTTCGTGGAAAGCGGGTTTATCGCCGCTGCAAATATCACATCTCCGGAAAACATCGTCTGTGTTAATATCCACGGCATGCATTTCAAAACACGCGTCCCTTTGGGCACCGTTGTTCGGTATGAAAGCAAAATGATACTGAGTGGTCGGACTCGCCTGGTTGCTTATGTGAGAGCAGTCAAGAGCAAGAATGGGGAACTCATCGTCGATGGCTTTCTTACGTTTGTCCATGTGGATTCTCAGGGGCAACCCATGCCCCATGGCATTACGATTGAAGCCGCCACGGACGAAGACATTGACCTGCAGAAAAGAGCCAATCTTTTATCATAATCAGTAGCGTCACAAACGTGAAAATTTTTTTGATAAAATCAAGCGTACCGGTCAGCCGGGTAAATGGTTATTTACGCGCGGATTTCTTCTTTGCCGTTTTGCCGGACAGACAGGCGTTCCTTTCTTCCATACCGCAGCGGCAGATATCGAGTTCCCGCGTAGGAAAAAGCCCCAAATCGGCGATCATTTCGTGATCCAACCGGCTGCCGCGGCCGGTGGTGGTCAGATAATTTCCCGTCATCAGAGAATTGGCGCCCGCGATAATGCCCAACGGCAGCAATTGCCGCAGATTCATTTCCTTGCCGCCGCACAGTTTGATATCTTTATCCGGCAGCATAAAACGGTAAACGGCGATGGTCATGAGAATTTCCATTGGCGGCAGCGGGGGCAGATGAGAAAGCGGTGTGCCTTTGATCGGATTCAGGATATTAATCGGCACCGAATCAACATTTAATTGGCGCAATGTCGCGGCCAGTTCAATGCGGTGTGTGACGCCTTCTCCCATGCCGATCAGTGCGCCGGCGCAGACGGATAAGCCGGCGGCCTTGGCGACGCGAATCGTTTCCACATTTTCTTCGTAGTCGTGCGTTGTGCAGATGTTTTTAAAATAACTGCGGGCTGTTTCCAGATTGTGGTGATAGCGAAACAGGCCTGCGGCCTTGAGTTCGGAAGCTCTGTCGGCATCGATGATCCCCAGAGATGCGCACGGGCGTAAGCCGATTTGGTGAATGCCGAGAATGGCTTTATAAATTTCCGTCCATTCTTTTTTTGCTTTCACGCGCTTGCCGCTGGTGACCATGCCGAAGTACTCCGCGCCGTCCTTCTTTGCCTGTGCGGCTTCGGCGATAAGTTCTTTCGCGGATTTGAGCGGATAGGATGGTACCTCGGTTGAATAGCGGTACGACTGCGCGCAGAATTTGCAGTCTTCGGAGCAGCGGCCTGACTTGGCGTTGGTAATCGAGCAAAGAATAATTTCTTTTCCTTTAAAGTGCTCACGGATTTCGGATGCCGCCGAAAAGACACGGTAGGGGTTTCCGCAGCCTTCAATAAAAAGTTCCAGCGCTTCGGAAACGCTTGCTCCTTTTCCCTTGATAGCTTTATGTGCAAGGTTGTCGGTCAAATCCATTGCTTATCCCTCATGATTCTGAATCCTCCCTTTTGCTTTTCACTCGGTTTATTAAGATGGCATTGGGTGATAAAAAACCGGTTAACATTTTTGGCATGATTGATCACACGAAATATATTTCATGTGGCTGTTACTATAGGCAAATTAAACGGTCCTGTCAATCCAATAAAAAACAGCATTGATCGCGAGCCGGGCTTTTAGAAAATAACGCTTTTCGCATGGTGCTTCTTTTGATATGGCAGCGTAAACTAATCGACAAGGTATGGTGACGTGAGCAAGGGAATCTTCATAATCGCTACCGATACAGGTGTAGGTAAGACGATCATCTCGGCTGGTCTTCTGTGTCTTCTGCTGAAAAATAAATACCGGGCGGCGTATTTCAAACCGGTGGCGAGCGGCGAGGTGGAAAGCGGTGGTGCCAAAGCATCTGCTGACGCGGCATTTGTTAAATGTGCTGCGGGATTTTCCGAAGATCCTGAACTGGTGACGCCCTTTGCCTTTGCCGATGCCGTTGCGCCGCATCTGGCCGCACGTCTTGCGGGACGACGCATTGATCCGGATGTCATTCAAAAGCGCCTCAACGAGTTGAAGAATCGCTATGACATCATTGTGGCGGAAGGCGCGGGAGGTCTGGCCGTGCCGCTTAATGACGAAGGCTATATGCAGTATGACCTGATCCGTGAATTGGGCTTTTCCTGCCTGCTCGTTTCGCGTGCCGGGCTTGGAACGATCAACCACACGTTGCTGACGCTTGGCTTTGCCAGAAACGCCGGTTTGACGATCAAGGGAATCGTCATCAGCGGCGCAGGACAGACACTGATCGAAGAGGATAATATTGCGACGATTAAAAAGCTTTCCGGTATCAAGGCGATTTTTACCCTGCCCGCCATTGACGCGGTGGACACTGAAAAACTGCAACCGGGAAATCTTCAAGATGCATTTGAACAATCTATTCATATTGACGACATCGTCGCTTTAATGGAGACTATATAAAGGACTGCAGGCAACCATGTTTGACAAAAAACTTCAGCAAATTAAGGCTGACGGCCTTTACAGAGAAATGAAGTATCTCCAGTCGCCGCAGAGCGCCCATGCCCTGCTTGCGGGCCGGGACATTCTGATGCTTTCCTCCAACAGTTATCTGGGACTTTGCACGGACAGCCGCCTCAGAAAGGCCGCCTGCGATGCCGTTGAACAGTACGGCACAGGTTCCGGCGGATCGCGCCTGATTACGGGAAGTTATGAAATTCACAGAAAACTGGAAGAAAAAATTGCGGCCTTTAAAAAAACAGAGGCGGCGTTGATTTTTAACACCGGTTACATGGCCAACGTCGGCGTCATCTCGGCCATCGCCGATAAAAACTGGGTGATTTTTTCCGACCGTCTCAATCACGCCAGCATCATTGACGGCTGCAAGCTCAGCGGCGCCGAAATCGTTGTTTATAGACACTGCGATCCGGATGACCTGGAGCAAAAGATCAAAAATTATCCAAACAGGCAGGGTTTAATCATCAGCGACAGTCTCTTCAGCGTTGATGGCGATATTGCGCCGCTGCCACAACTGGTGAAAATTGCCCGCGGCCATCAGATGCTGCTGATGATCGATGAAGCGCATGCCACAGGTGTTTTGGGAAAAAACGGCGGCGGCGTGGCGGATTATTTCGGCCTGTCCGAAGGCATTGATGTTTCCGTGGGGACCTTCAGTAAGGCATTGGCTTCCGAAGGAGGGTTTGTCGCGGGAAGCCGCGATCTGATTGATTATCTGGCCAACAGGGCCCGCAGTTTTATATTTTCCACCGCCTTGTCCCCCGCGACGATTGCCGTGTCGCTTGCGGCGCTTGACATCGTGCAGAAAGAATCGCACAGCCGTGAAAATTTGCTGGCCCATACCGCCTGGTTTCGCCGGGAACTCCGGAAAGGCGGTTTTGCCGTGACGGATTCTCCGGCGCCGATTGTTTCCCTGATCCTGGGGCCGCCCGATCTGGCCATGGCTTTCAGCGGCCGCCTGATGGACGCGGGTATCTTTGCTTCCGCCATCCGGCCGCCGACTGTTCCCGCCGGCACCAGCCGTCTGCGCATCAACCTGATGGCCACGCATACCAAAGATGACCTCTCCCGGGCGCTTGCTGAAATTGAGGATGCCGGTCGTGCCTTAGGCGTGATAGCGGCGTAAGGAATTAGGAGTATTTTGCCCGACGCTAAGTAGGTTATTGGTGAAGAAAGAAACGCTGTCATTGCGAGCAGACCATCGGTCTGCGTGGCAATCTAACAACCCGAGATTGCTTCGCTTTGCTACCCTAAAGGGTACGCGTCGCAATGACCTGCTAATATTTTTCAGGAGTATGATGTGAATATCTTCCAGCAAAGAGATTTGAAATATATCTGGCATCCCTGTTCGCAGATGAAGGACTATGAAGACTTTCCTCCGGTTGTCATTGAACGGGGGAAGGGCGCTTATCTGTATGATGTGGACGGAAAAAGTTATCTGGATGCCGTGTCGTCGTGGTGGGTGAATCTTTTCGGCCACGCGAATGACAGAATCAACCGGGCGCTGAGCGCTCAGGCTCAGAAAATCGAGCATGTCATCTTTGCCAATTTTTCCCACGAACCCGCCATTGATCTGGCGGAAGAAATTGTCCGCATCACGCCTGCGGGATTATCCAAGGTTTTTTTTGCCGACAATGGATCATCCGCCGTGGAAGCGGCGCTGAAAATGAGTTTTCATTATCATCAGCAGACCGGACGGTCGGGCAAAACAAAATTTGCCGCCGTCACGGACGCTTATCACGGTGAGACGCTGGGCGCTCTTTCCGTCGGCGATCTGGATCTCTACAGTAAAATCTACAAACCGCTGATGATGAATACTTTCCGGGCCGCGGGCCCTGATTGTTACCGCTGTCCTTACGGGGAAAATCGCGGGACATGCAACGCGGAGTGTTTTGAAACCATGGCACGCATGGTCATGGATCATGCCGATGAAATCTGCGGCGTCATCATCGAGCCGCTGGTACAGTGCGCGGCAGGAATGAAAATCTATCCACCGGTTTACTTGAGGAAGCTCAGGGAACTTTGCACCAGACATCACATTCATTTTATCGCCGATGAAATCGCCGTGGGCTTCGGCCGGACGGGCAAAATGTTCGCCTGCGAACACGCCGGCGTCACGCCGGACATCATGTGTTTGTCGAAAGGCATTACGGCAGGCTATCTGCCGTTGTCGCAGGTGGTGACGACGGATGAGATTTATTCAGCTTTTTACGCGGATTACGCGGAACTCAAGGCATTTCTGCACTCGCACAGTTACACCGGCAATGCGCTGGCCTGCGCGGTGGCCCGGGAAGTGCTCCATATCTTTCAAGATGAAGACGTTCTGGCCCGAAATGAAGTAAAAGCGCGGATGATTTCCGAGAAGGCGGCAAAATGGTTTGATGGCCACCCTTGTGTGGGCGAATACCGCCAGTTGGGGATGATCGGCGCCCTGGAACTGGTGGCGGATCAGAAAACAAAAGCAGCCTTTGACTGGCGGAAGCGCGTAGGGTATGGCATTTACCGGATTGCCCTTACCAAAGGCGTGCTTTTACGGCCCCTGGGTAATGTCATTTATTTCATGCCGCCTTACGTTGTTGAGGAAGAGGATATTGAAAAAATGGTCCAGGTGGCTTTTGCGTCAATCAACCAGTATTTTGATTTGTGAATCGCGTCAGTTATTTTTGTAACTATCCGGAATTATGGTTATTCCAATTATGCGCTTTCCATTCCAATAAGGGCTTGACATTCCGCGACTTGACACTAAGATAAGTCATCATTTTAATGGTTTGGATTTACTGCAAACCTTCTGACTTAATTGTTATTGAACAGATGGAGGAGGATATCCCTATGAAAAGAGTATTTCTGTTTCTCGCAACCAACATTGCCGTGATGGTGGTTTTAAGCATTGTTGTTCATATTCTCGGGGCTGACCGGTTTCTTGAGGCCAACGGAATCAATTATGTAAATCTGCTGATTTTTGCGGGTGTGTTTGGTTTCGGCGGGTCGTTCATATCACTGGCGATGTCCAAGTGGATGGCCAAGTGGAGCACAGGCGCTCAGGTGATTATGCAGCCCCGTTCCGACATGGAAATCTGGCTGATGAACACGGTGCAGAAGCAGGCTTCCCAGGCGGGCATCGGCATGCCGGACGTTGCCGTTTTTGATTCGGATTCTCCCAATGCCTTTGCCACCGGCATGAGTAAAAACAATGCGCTCGTTGCGGTCAGCACCGGCCTGTTGCAGACCATGAAGCGCGACGAAGTCGAAGCGGTGCTGGGGCACGAAATCAGCCATGTGGCCAACGGGGATATGATTACACTCAGTTTGATTCAGGGCGTTGTCAACACGTTTGTCATCTTCATTGCACGCGTTGTCGGGTATTTTGTGGATCGCGTGATTTTGAAAAATGAAGAGGGCCACGGATTGGGCTTTTTTATTACGACCATTGTCGCCGAAATCGTTTTCGGAATTCTGGCCAGTGTCATTGTGATGTGGTTCAGCCGGAGGAGGGAATTTGTGGCGGACTCGGGCGGCGCGCAACTGGCGGGTGCAGGCAAAATGATCGCCGCACTGGAAAGCCTGCAGCGCAGCGCTCAGGAATATGAACCCTTGCCGGATCAGATGAAATCTTTCGGCATTACCGGCAAGCCGTCCACAAGCGGGTTGAAACTGCTTTTCATGACCCATCCGCCACTGGAAGACCGTATCGCGGCGCTGAAACGTTCAGCAGGAATGACGGCATAAGTAAGGGATCAACTCTCAGGAATAAAGACAGGGAATGGTAGAAACCACTCCCTGTCTTTCTATTTGCCGCAGGATGAAATTTTTGACATCAGGTGTAAATAAACCTTCCGCGCTCAAGCCGTTGGGATTTTGATGTTTAATTGACGTGCTGCCTCTATCATCTTTTTATCTTTTATGAGAATACACGCGTTATTTCTTCGCGCCAGGATTAAATAGAACAAATCGTACGCAGGGTGCGTTATCTTGACGGATTCTGCAGCAGTAAATCTCTGAACCTAACACTGTCCGTCTTGTCTAAGACTATCTCAATGGCTGCGCTGGCATCTATCTGGGCCATGCTTCGGTGTTCTTTCTCAGCCAGATAATTAAGCTGAACATACACATCTTCCGGCAAATCTCTGACCTGCAATATCGGCATAATTCCTCCTCTTTGTAATGTGCATGCAATATACATCGCATAAGCATGCACATCAAGTATATCTTTCAGTAAATAAGGGGACAATCCCCTTATCTCCCCTGAATTTCCATTCCTGATGCCACATTTCAATTAAAGCCTGGTTGGCAACGGTACTTCATTTATTTCCCTTCCCAAATTTGATATAGCAATAAAAAGTTCCATGGGTTTTGGCGTATCTTCAATACCGGATTTGTACGCTTGATGAAAGGCGGTAGGCCAAATAAGAACTTCTTAGAAGGCCTGACCACTCGTGACGATCATAGTGAATACAGTTTTAAACTTTTTTACCAACAAAAAAGGAGGTTGACAATGACCAGAGACGAACAATCTGCGTTAAAAGTTGTGATGAAACGTTTTGTATTGGTATTGGCTTTATTCCTGGTTTTTTTTATGACGGGACCGGTATATGCACAAAACAATCTGAATAAAGCTGCCTCAAA
>DFZJ01000107.1 GCA_002382045.1 Syntrophaceae bacterium UBA4059 | reverse complement strand
GAAATTAGCATGGAAAAGAGGAAAAGAAACATGAACAGAGCAGCCCTTCACCAAATCAGCTACGGCGTTTATATTGTCACATCCGGTCAGAATGGCAAATTCAACGGCCAGATTGCCAATTCCATTATGCAGGCCACATCTAAACCCGCCACTGTGGCCATCTGCATCCACAAGGAAAATTTCACACATGAATTAATCAAAGACAGCCGGAAATTTTCAGTTTCGATCCTGGCACAAGACGCTCCGATGACTTTCATCGGCCTGTTCGGTTTTAAAAGCGGCCGTGATGTTGATAAACTCAAAGACATCAAAACAAAAACCGGCGTCACCGGCGTACCCGTCGTTCTGGATTATGCCATCGGATTTATCGAAGCGGAAGTGGAAGGTGAGCTTGATTGCGACACACACACCATCTTTCTGGGCAAGGTTGTCGAAGCGGATATTATCGGCGATGGAACGCCCATGACTTACGCCTATTATCAGAATGTCAAAGGGGGCAAATCTCCCAAAACTGCGCCGACGTTTGACGCGAATGCGGCTGCCGCCAAACCGAAGCCGCAAGCCGCCGCCCGCTATGTATGCACCGTCTGTGGTTATGTCTATGACCCCGAAAAAGGCGACCCCGACAGCGGCATCACACCCGGTACCCGTTTTGAAGACATACCCGAATCCTGGAGCTGCCCGGTCTGCGGTGCGGAAAAATCGATGTTTGAGATTGAAAAGTAGGAACAGGGGAAGGGTTCAACGGTTTAGGGGTTCAGGGGTTCACGGTTCAGCGGTTAACACCCCTGTGGGGTGCGCGCGGATCAAGGGTTATTAAAATCCGGGAAATATCATATAGGAAAAAAGCCGCGGCCCCGAGGGGTTGCGGCTTTTTTTGATTCAACATTCACTGCGACGGTTGTGATCCTTGAAACTTAATATTGATCAAACGTAGAAGCGCCCGGACGCGATAACCGGCGGATCCTCATGGTCGATCGCGTAAACGATTTCCTTGTTCATTTCCGCTTTAATGGGGTCTACAACCGCCCGTCTCTTATTTTGAAGTTTGGCAAAATTCATGACCTCGTCCATTAACTGGTCAATGTGGCAGGCCTTGGTAATAACATGGTGTTCCTCCAACTCCTGTGCAGTGACCCGTTTTCCGGTCAGAACCATCTCATCGAGTTTGTGACGCGGAATGGCCTTCTTCATCGCCGTCATCATACCCGGCAGAAACGGAATGCCCAGATCAACTTCCGGGAAGCACATAAAGCCCCGGTCCGACCGCATGAAACGAAAATCAAAGTAGCAGCACATGATCGCGCCGCCGGCAAAGGCATGCCCGGTCATCGCGACAATGGTCGGCATGGGATACACCGTAATTTTCCTGAAAAGCGCCATCATCATTTCAATAAATTTTTTGGACGTCGCCGCGTCGTTTTTCTGCATGATCGGCATCAACCACTCCAGATCGATCCCGTTGCTGAATATTTTTTCGTGCGCGCCGCGAACGACCAGCACATTGGCATCCGTCTGCTTCTCAACGTGATCCAGGGCATCGATAAACTTCTGCAGGAAATCCAGATTTAAACGGTTTTCCCCTTCATTCAATGTGACCACGGCCACCTGACCTTCCATCTTAATTTCAATCGACATAGCTATCCTTCTCTTTCTCCATATTTTAGAAACTGCTCAAGACAGTTTGCATGGCATCTTTAGAAATGAACCGGGATGATTTTTATCCTTTTAATGCTATATTTTCAACACTATTTTGTTAGAAATCTTTGATGCTGTACCAAAGCTGTCCGACATACTCTCTGAAAATAAGCGTGTTGTTCGACAGCCATTGCGACTGTGGAATGTATCGGACGGCGGAGGTGTCCTCAGGTGAATGATAAAGATAGCTTGACGGCAGAGGCAGCACCTTTTTGAAGTATTTCCGGAATTCTTTTTCGCTTCGTTTCATATGATAGGCCGACGTCACCAGTCCGATCCTGATGTCTTTGTCGATGAACATTTTGTTGAATTCCACCGCATGATCGTATGTATTTTCTGATTTGGGTTCAATGCGGATTCTAGCTTTGGGTATGCCGAAGGCTTCGGCCATTTGCGCCATCACTTCCGCACCGGATATTTTACTGTTGCCCTTTCCGGAACAGACAAGATATTTCGCATCATATTCCTGATACATTCGAACGGCATGAACCAGCCTGTCGATGGTGGCCTCGCCCGGAAACGTCTTACCCAAAGCCTGGATGGTATAATTACCCCCGCTCAATACAACGACAACATCAACCATCGCTTTTTCTTCGGCCGGGCGAATCGCAATATAGCCCTTCTCCAGTTTGTAACTCAAATAGCTGGATACCGGTTCTATGCTGAAACCATAGAGCAAGACAATGGTCAGCAATAAGAACAAAACACCGCCTTTTTTCTTACTGGCTCTCAGGCAGATGATAAAAGAGATGAGCAGAAGAATAAAAATGATAAAGATGGGATCAACAAATGATTTGCATACAATGTAAACCTGTTCCATGGCTAACAGGCTCCCTGAATATTTTTGTAAAAAAAGGGGTTGGAATATCGCTTTCGCATCCCAACCCCGCTGTGCTATCTGGATCAGGTGGGCATGGTCGTGAAAACGCCTCGCGGATCAACATCGGTGCGGATTATTTTCAGGGCTTCGGGTGTAACCAGCTTGGTATCGGGGATATCCCCTTCGGGCTTCAGCAGTTCAAAGCCGGTGAGCTGCTGAGCAATATCAAAAGTGACTCCCGGGGTCAGAGATTTAACCCGCATGCGCTTGCTCGTCGGATGAAAGTCATAGACGCCCCACGGGCTGATCACAGCGGCCGGACCGTTGCCGATGAGGCCTGCCTCCCGGCGTGAGTTGCCGCCGGTCAGATGTCCAACGGAGGTAATGAAATCAACCTTCTCCAGAAATTTATCCGGGCTCTGAAGGCCGACCAGCACCATATTCTCCGTTAAAGACGACAGGTCGTTATTACCGCCGCTGCCGGTCATGCGAACTGCGGGCTTGTGAAAGTCTTTGCCGATCATATGGGTGTTGACATTGCCGTACATATCCACCTGGGCGAACCCCAGAAATCCCATATCCACATACCCGTTATAGCATTGTGCAAAAGAGTAGGACATTTCCATCGTGGTAGGAGACTTGCGCCAGGTAAAGGGACAACCGACTGACCAGGGCATGTCGCCCTCAATCGGATCCTGTCCGCCGGATTCATAGACAATCGTAATATTGGGGGCATGGGTTTTCTTGGCCAGGATTCCAGCCACCATGGGGATCCCCGTGCCGATATACACGATCGAATGATCGTGGATCTGCTGCGCAATAATATAGGCCAACGTTTCCAAAGGATTGGCCGGTGCATTTAAATCTCGCATAATATACTCCTATCTTAATAATAGAGCCCTGAATCATGCTTCAGGGTATATTCTTCGTAAGAAAAATCAATGTCTTCATTGTCGCCTTCGGCAGCCTTGGTCTGACGGCGGGCCTCGGCGATCCATTTCGCGCCTCCCAGCTTTTCGACGAACTCGAACTGGTTTTTGGTACCCATGATCCACTCATTGAGGAGGATCATCATGTTTTCGTCGGATACGCCGCCAAAACGCATGATTTTTTCCCACCACTGCCGCGACCAGTAATAACATCCGGGCATATTGCCGGGAACCGCTCCAAAGGGCAGTTCGACCACGGCATCGGCATAGAAGAACGGGATGATTTGCCCCTCTCTGTTGTAACGAATGTCATTTTCGGGTACAATTTCTTCGGCCGTGATGATCAGTTTGCGTGTCGCTGCCGCCACGGCCAGATCATTGACGGCCGGACCATAGATATAACCGTTGCCGTACTTATCCGCCACATGACAATGAATGATAGCCACGTCGGGATATAACGCCGGGACAAATACAACAGGATCCTTATCCTTCTTCAAGGGGTTTTGTATCACCTGAAGGTAGGGATTATAGCGAACAAGGTCGCTGCCGAGCATCTGTTTGCTGCAAACACCCGGAGTGCCAAGTTGGGCCGCCTTGAACCCCTGGGCGACTCCTCCGTGGCTCCATTCGGAAAGAATCTTGACCTTGCCGGCCTTGAGCGCTCGGTCATAGCTTTTATCAATCCCGCGCATCTCTGCACCGGTGTATGAGTTGTGGGAATAATCCACTAATCCATAAGAGATAAAGAAGCTCTGATTGGTATTGGGCGCCCCGATCATCTGAAGATTCTTTTTGCCCTGTCGGATGACCTCATTAAAAGCCTGGTGCGGTGTTCTGACGTAAGAAAAACCGGCATCGGTCATGATGTCGCCATCCTGCACATAAGTGGCCACCGCCTCTGCAAGAGACATCCGCTTATCTTTCTTGGCATGTTCCTTTTTTAAATGCGCCGCGCGTGCTGATTCAAAATCAACCAAACGATCCAGAACGGATGTATCGCTCAGTCTCAGGTTGGCTACGGCCTCCTCGTTGTAGAGATATTTTGCCATCTCTATATCCTCCTAATTTGTATTTCCCCCAATGTGTTTCCCGCACATTTTATCGGGATTTTACTCCTATAATGACCATCGGTCAAGTTATATCGAGGGGAAAAGGTTATAAAATATTGAAATAAAGGGGCAAATGAATGACGATCCATTCATATTGACGATTTCTGTTTTCTTAAGCGATTTCAACGAAATTTTTGTCTTGACTTTGAGCGGCACCGGTCTTACAAATTCATATAACATCATGGAAAATGGGGGAACCGCTATGAAGTGTAAAACATTTTTGATTATCTTAGCCATTGGGGGGATGTTGTTGTTTTCCCCGTTATTTCATCCAGCGGCTTTTGCTTACGACAAAATCGTCGATTTTATTCTCAAAGTCAATCCCGGCGGGCAGGCTTCAGTAATTCCCGACGATTTTTTGAAATCGGGTAGTGATGATGACTACGGTTATGCCCATGAGGGATACATAGACGGTTTTAAAATAATCTGCCGGACAAAAAACGGCAAAATAAAATCCGTACATGCGCAAAAACAATTTAACACCGGAGACTTGAGCGCCGAGCACACCTACTTTAACATTCTGGGGAGCGTGCTGAACAAACTGGTAAAAAAATATAACGGTACATTGATCAACGAAAAAGGCCGCGGCGAAAACACCGATAAAGTGCCTTATGATTACGGGGAATATTGTTATTACACGGCTTTGAAAGGTGAAGGCAAAACGATTAAGACCAAAGATTTCAAACTGGGGTTCTGGTATGATCTCGGCATCCGGAAGCAATGTGACAACGAAGGTTACAACGGATCAAACCCGGGAACCATCATTATAGAATTTCGGCCAATCAATTAATGGTTTGCCGCAAAAAATATTTCAATAATTCATGCATAAAGAAGCAAAGGCAAAACCCATTTCATCTTGACACTGATAAGTAATTTAAGTATAGGCTCTCAATGTAAATTTAACGAAAAATAGATTTTGAAACGGACTGAATCCAACAGAACACAGGATTTTTAAAAAAAATTCTCCGCGCAATTTCAAAGGTGTATTTTATGAAAAAAACCATCATCTGTCTCGTTTTAGCGTTTTTAGCTGTTTCCCTTTTACCCGCTCATGCCCAGCAGAAAGTTACGGCCAAGGGCACGGCAACCATTCAAAAAGAATTTGTTGATATTGCCCGCAGCAAGGCACTAGATGAAGCGCAACGCAATGCCGTGGAGCAGGCGGCCGGTGTGATGATTACGGGCACAACCGCTGTGGAAAATTTTCAGGTCAAGATGGACAGCATCCTTTCTGAATCAAGCGGCTTTATTGATAAATACGATATCATTTCAGAAAAACAATCCGGCAATCAATATGAAGTGGTCATTACGGCCTATATCAGCGAGGGCAAACTACGCGATAAGATGGCGGCTATTAAATTGATTATGGCGCGCAAATCAAACCCGCGGGTCATGTTGATTTTTAAAGATTCCGAATCAAAAGATGCCGTTGCGGAAGCAGCGATGGCCAAGTATTTAAAGGCGCATAATTTTAAGCTGATCGACGCCCGGACCATGAAAAAAAACAGGGATTATGAACGCCTCCTGGAAGCAGAGGGGAAAAAGGACATTTCCAGTATTGCTCATCGCTACGGGGCGGAAGTGATTATCTTCGGAACCGTCGATGCCGTCAGTAAGTCCTCTACGATTTATAATGTTGAAATGAATAAAAACTCAGTCGTCGTTACCGGCAAAGTTGTTAACGGCGATACCGGTGAGATCGTCACAACGGAAAGTGAAACGGAATCCGACAACAAAGGCAAAGGGGAATTTAAAACTTTAACGGAAAAAACTTCAACCAGATTGATCGCTAAACTCGTCGATAATGTATTGGAGAGCTGGTCGAAAGAATTAGCCAACACCACCACCATCAAACTGGTGATTTCCGGCCTTAACTCTTACGCGACTTTGCAGAAATTCAAATCAGTGATGGCCGAGGAAGTCAAAGGCTTTAAAGGCATGAACCAGCGTCACTATTCAAAAGGTAAGGCTGAATTTGATCTGGAAGTCGAAGGCGATACGCAAGCCGTCGCCCACGATGTGACTCAGCTAACCATCGGCAAACGCCATGTCAGGATTGAGGAAATCAGTCAAAATCAAATTGAGGCAGTTCTGCTGCCTTAAATCAAGGATATCGGACATTTTTTTGAGGGGGAATGAAAGTATGAATAGCAGAAAAACATATGTAATAGTGACATCTGCAATGATCCTGTTTTTCATTGCAGCTTGTGTTGGAACAAACGAAAGTTTTAAGCAGGGTCAGGATTTCACCAAAGCTAACCGCTGGGAAGAAGCTATCATTTACTTTCAAAAGGCTGTAAGCGAGGAACCTGACAATCAGGAATTTAAAGATGAACTGGTCAGAGCCAAACAGCAGGCAGCCCAAGCCCGTCTGGCAAAAGCCAAACAGGCCTATGCGTCAGCCGGACAAAACCTCATGACGCTGGAGCGGTTGTCCAAAGACGCTGATGCCATACTGGCCATGGATCCGACCAATCCGGAAATAAAATCTTTTCACGCCAGCGTGAATCAACAAACCAATAGTTTAAAAGCATCCTTAAAAAACCTCTACCAGCAGGCGGAAGCCGACATGCAGAGAGAAGACTGGATTGCGGCATTAAACAAGCTCAGGCAGGTCAATGCCATTTTCCCCAATTATGAAGATACCGGCAACAGACTCAAGCGTTCCCAATCCGAAGGAATAAGAGCACTTTATCAGCAGGGAACTAATTTGGGCAAGCAGGATGATTGGAAAGCCGCCGCAGAAAGTTTTAAGGCGGCCATGGAGGTTAATCCCAAGTATTTGGATGTTTCCAAACAGTATCAGGATGCGTTGAAAAAAGATAATTCCCAGTATTATGCAAAGGAAGCGGCCAGAGCCGAGGCGGCCGACAAATTGGACCGGGCCATATTTCTTTACGAGAAAGCAATGGATTATCCGCAGGCTGATCCAGGCCTGAGCAAAAATCTGGAAGCATTAAAAGCGAAAGCAAGCGATATTCATTTTAAAGAATCCATTAAGCTTTTAAAACAGGATAAGCTTTCCGGCTCTTTTAAAGGGATCGAACTGGCCCGCAATTATTCACCAGCGCTGGTCGAGAATTCGGATTTTCGACAGCATGCCACCCGCCTTTGCGCCGCCGCGATGAAAAGGTCGGAAAAGTTCATTGAAAAGGAAATGTGGGGAAACGCGCTGGTCTGGCTGCAAAAAATTGAAGCGCTTATTCCGGATTACCCTGAATTATTTCAGAAGAAAAACGATGTGAAAGATCCCATCACCAGGCGTGTCCGGAAATCGATAGCCGTTTTTGACTTCGGTTCCCCCAGTACCGAAAAAGATGCCGGCAAAATTGCCGCCAACAAATTAATTGCGTTTTTACATAAAAATGCCAGTGTTGATTTACGCATCATTGAAAGAGAAAACCTACAGTCCATTTTAAGGGAAATGCAGCTCAGTCAAACAGGACTGGTGGATATTAAAACGGCTCAGAGTGTTGGTAAAATGCGGGGCATTGACACTTTTATCATGGGAGACGTTTTACATTTTTCAGCTAAATTCAAGGACAATCCCAGCACCACCCAGGTTAGAGTCATGGTCAATGAAGACGATGTGCCGAATCCTGATTGGTCTGATTGGCGCATGTTAAATCCCAGGCCGTCGGAAGAAGATGTAAAAAATGCTCCGCCTCGGACCATCAAGAAAAAGAACTATCAGTTTATATCCAATAAAGAGGGTGTCGCCAGAATAAGCGCCCTGCTGGAGCTGTCTTTTAAACTGGTGGACACACAGACAGGTGAGATTATTGCCAATACGGTTTCCGGTAAGCTGATTAAGGAAGATAAGTATCGGGATGGCCTGCCCATGGCCAATATAGCGCAAGATCCGCTGGAATTGCCCACGGAAGCTGAGGTGCTGGACGAATTGGCCAATGAGAAAATTTCGGAAATGGGCCGCAATGTTCTTAAACATTTTCAGAGTCTGGAAGTGGAATATTTCAACAAGGCTCAGGACTTACAGAAACGACGCAGTTATGAAGCAGCCGTGGAAAAATATACGGATGCCATTTACGATGAAAAACTAAAGGGAATCACAACGCCGATATCAACCAAATCGCTGGAATTGATTGAAAAGATAATCAAAGATATTTAATTTCCAATGTTCCATAACATGACCTGTACCGATACCTCGCTTGCACATGAGGCGTCGGTGCAGGTCATTACGAACCATTCGGAGTGTTTGTCTTCATGCGGATATGAAAGATTTTCAGTATGACCGGAGACTCATTATGTTCAAAAAAGCGATTCTTAGCGCCATTTTATTATTCCTGATCATTTTTACGGAAGCGGGAATGATCCATGCCGGCGAATACAAGCTGTCTGTCTTTAATTTCGGAACGGTAAATTTTGAAGCATCAGGATTAGGAACAAGCGTCACCAATGCACTGATTGGCGCCCTGAAAACAAATCCCTTCCTTTCCATCATTGACCGCAAAGACCTGGAAACTTTTCTCAACCTCAATGACCTTCAACAAAATGATCAACTGGATAACGTTGTCCATATCGGCTCCCGGTTAGGACTCGATTTTATCGTGGTTGGCGCTGTGTCAAAAAGAGGATCAGCGATCAACATTAATTGCAGTTTAATTCAAATCGACAAAAAAAAAGAAGTATACAGTACACGGGTAACGGCGTCCGGTGAATCGACCTTAACGGCGGAAGTCGGAAAGCTCGGCTCTACGCTCATCGAGGTTCTGACCCAAACCAACTCCGTGGAACAAGGGCCATCAGGGGACGGTGGCGATGCAACAACCAGCGCTCCAGGCAATTGTCAAGGCATTCCCGGAAACAAAAAAATAACCATCCGCTGGCAAAGCATACCCGGCTTTGCCGCCGCCGGGTATGAAGTTTACCGCGCGCTTAATCAGAATGGTCCTTTTGCCTTGCTGGGCCAAACGGATAAAACCGAATACTACGATCAAAATGTGGAAAATAATATTACTTACTATTATAAAGCAAGAGCCTACGATAAATTAAGCCGGTTGAGCGGTTTTACCCCTGTTGTGTCCGCCCGCACTGATTTTGCACCCAATGCGCCCATTATCTTGAAGACGGAAGGGCGTTCCAAAAGCATTTTGATTGTCTGGGCGCCTAATCCTTCAGAAAGCCGGGATACCTCCCGGCTGGTCGGATATAAAATTTACCGGGCCGACAGTGAGGATGGCCCCTATCTGGAAGCCAATAAACTGCTGCTCAATGATGTCGCTGAGAACGGCGACGGAAAGATTCATTACCGGGCTACGGGCCTGCCTGATGGACATACCTTTTTTTATCGTCTTGCCGCCTTCAACGAAAAAGGAATTGAAAGCGAACTATGTTATCCTGTAAAAGGAACGACTTTCCCTGTCATTACTGCAATCAACACCGTCAGTAATTTAATTCGTGAAGTTAAATTAAGGTGGACCGGCATCCAATCCCCTTTCCTCGTTGCGTACAA
Organism: Syntrophaceae bacterium UBA4059; assembly: GCA_002382045.1. Classification (GTDB taxonomy): domain Bacteria; phylum Desulfobacterota; class Syntrophia; order Syntrophales; family Smithellaceae; genus UBA8904. The sequence continues at coordinate 6,789 of DFZJ01000107.1, read as the reverse complement.
TATTTATCGCAGCACGAAAAGTGACGGCGGTTTTGTTAAAATTAAAAAAATAAACGCCTCGGACTCCAGCAATCAGTATGAGCATGCCGATATTGAAGGTTTGGGAGACAAGACAACCTACTATTATTATCTTACGGCGGAAGACGATTTAGGGGTCGAAACAAGTCCGTCGCCGGTTAAGATCGCAGTCACCAGGGACATTCCGCCTCAACCCGAAAAATTTATGGCCCGCAGTGCGCTGGTTAAGAAGGTTGAACTGACCTGGCAGGCGGCTAAACAAGAAGAGGTTGAAGGTTATTTGATCTATTGGTCTATGGAAAGGGAAGGCCAGTATACGCTTCTCAAGAAAATCAGCGGTCGGGAAAACAACAGCTTCGTGGACGATTCCCGCGGTTTTGAACAACTGTCAGATGGTAAAACCTATTATTACCGGCTCTCTGCTTATAATAAAGTGGACGCGGAAAGCAAACCGGCGCAGGCTAATGCCACAACCAAACCGCGCCCAAAAAAACCGGCCGGATTAAAAGGGACATCTTCAAAAATTAAAGAAGTGCCTTTGGCGTGGCAGGCCAATCCGGAAAAAGATATCAGTCTTTATTACATTTATCGAGCAACCGGTGATAGTGATAGTTTTTCCAGCATAGGCGAGGCCAAGACATCTCCCTATACGGATAAAAATTTAAAGGATGGCGTCACTTACCGTTACCGAATCCAGGCTAAAGATAACGATGGCCTGCTGTCTGATCATTCTGATGTGATTTCCGTGACAACCAAGCCGAAGCCGAAATCTCCGGAAAATCTGCAAGGAAAATATGAAGCCGGGAAAGCGGAACTGACCTGGTCCCCTAACAAGGAAACAGATATTTCCCATTATGTCGTTTATGAAAAAGTCTTTATGGGTGTGGAAAAAATCGCTGAAGCAAAAACCACAAATTATTCAGACGGTTCTATTGTTAAAGGAAAAAACAAAAATTATGTCGTTTCAGCAGTTGATAAGAGTGGTCTGGAAAGTGAAGTGAGTGCGGAATTGACTGTTTCAGCAAAATGATTTGGCCCTGGTCGATAAAAAATGAAAACTGCGCCTCTCACCGGATGAACATTGCGAGGCCATTAAAAAATTGCTGGAACTCAAAAAGCGGAGACTTCCCATTTTGAACTCGGCGTGCAGACTTCAGGCAATGGAAAACAATCACTGGCGCTGTCATGACGATATTTTGATCAAGGTTGATCCGGACGGCAAAATTACAAAAGGCTGCTATGGCCTTACTGTCCGGCTGATGGATCCAGCAACGGAGAAATGATGACCGTTCCGATGGAAACATCCCGCGGTAATGAATATTGCGATAAGCCATGCAGACCTGGATTCCAGCCTTCCCCGGCAGCCCATTCCATGGCCACGCAAAACTCTTCCAGACTCATATTCCGAACAGTTAGATTGCTTGGTTCATTCATGAATCCTTACCTCTCGCCACCTTCCAGGTTATCCGGTGGTCAGGTTATTTCAAGATAGAATAAAGACCTAAATATCCCAGATAAAAATCACACCGCTTGTCGGGAAAACCCATTCTTCATGGGAGATTCTGATATGGATCCATTTGCCGCGACTGGCCTGGATATCCGCCTGGGGATGGCGGCCGGCAAAAAAGCTTTCCGCCCGGACATTTTTCAGATTTGCATTTTCATAGTTGAAGTTGATCGAAAGCCCCCGTGTCGGGTACAGAAGATAAACAGGAAAAGTCCGGTTGCCCTTGGCTTTCTTGGTGAGGATTTCTATTTCGATTTTGACTTCCCGGTTGATCTTTGATTTGAGTTTTTCGCTGCCACACCAGACTTCATAGCCCCGGCCGGTCTTCCTGGTTTCAATGATGGGAATGTCTTCGCCGTCAATACGCATCTTCTCAACGGTAAAATCGCGTTCGATGACCAGATCATCGCCGCTGAGAATCCAGCGGTATTCGCAATGCTCGTCTTCAATCAGTGCTTCCAGTTGCGCGCTGTCCGAGGCGCAGCCGATCATGAAAATATCACTGCGAATCGTTTTTTTATATTCGACATGGGTCTTCAACTGAAAATAGGCGTCTGCGCGCCGCCTGTGTTCAGAGGCTTCCGGCAATTGCGCAATGGTAATATCATAGCGGAAAGAGGAGCGCAGTTCGAGTTGCCGGTCTTCCTTGCCAAACAGGGTTTCAAACATTTCGTAGTAAATGGCGTCGCCAAGCTCTTCATTCCGCGTACGGGTTTGCAGACAATAGCGGATGATATTATCAATGCGCGCAATGGATTTTTCTTCGCCCGGGACAAAAATCCTTCTGAGCCTGGGCTCTACCGCGTCGGTTTTTCCTTTTTGCAGGAAGACACGCGGCGCGCGCTTGCCGAGCGCGCAAAGCACTTCATAGCTGATGGTCTGCGCTTTGGCGGCAATTTCGCTGGCGCTGATGTATTCGGAGAGCTGCCGGCCCAGCAAAACCACTTCATCGCCGACTTTACAATCCGGAATATGCGTGACGTCCAGCGTGCACATGTCCATGGATACCCGCCCGATAATCGGCGCGCGCCGACCCCGAATCAGCGCTTCGCCCTGATTGGAAAGTATAAAGGGGTAGCCGTCGCCATAGCCCACCGGAATGGTCGCCACGCATGTTTTGCCTTTGGTAATAAAAGTTCTGTTGTAGCCGATGCCATATCCCGCGGGAAATTCCTTGACCAGCACAATGGTCGTTTTGAATGACATGACCGGCAGCAGCGCGGCCTTGGCTTTAGTTTCCGCAGACGGATAGATGCCGTACGTCATAATGCCGGGACGCGCCATTTCCAGCTTCAGCGCCGGGTAATTCAGGATCGCGCCGCTGTTGTCCATGTGCCGGATGGGAATGTGGATGCCCAGGTGCTGCAATTTTGCGGCAAGCCCGGAAAACAATTGCCACTGTTGATCGTTATAAGCCGTCATCGTTTCACTCGACGCAAAGTGGCTGAACAATCCCTCCAGGGTGATGTGGGGTAGGGTTTGAATGGTGCGGATCAAATCCAGGGCTTCGCTGTGCATCGTGCCGCCGCGCCCCATACCGGTATCGACTTCCACGTGAACGGATAAGGTCCGGGAAGCCCGGGCCAGTTGTTCTTCGAGCGCGCGGACAAACTCTGCATCGGAAACAGACGGTGTCAGGTGGTACTTGATCAAGTCGGAAATCTCCGACAAGGTGGAAGGTCCCAGAATAACAATGGGCGCTTCGATACCGCTCACACGCAGCTGAACACCTTCATCGGCGTTGGCCACACCCAGCATCCGGGCGCCCGCTCGCAGAGCGGCGTGGGATATTTCAATGGCGCCATGGCCGTAGGCATCCGCCTTAACGGTTTGCATAAAATCAACCCCATCGCCGATCAGCCGCTTAATTTCCCGGAGATTGGCGGTAAAGTTGTCCAGGTCCACTTCCACCCAGCTGCGATATTTTTGTTCATTTTTCAGGGGCATTTACTTTTTGGTCATCACAAACACACCGTCCCAGGGTTCAGCAGGCGGGTGTTCCTTTAGATTTTTACACCGTTCTATATACATGGCTGCCGGGAAATCGTCGGGCCGGATGGCCAAAACGGTCCGGAATGCAGCAATCGCCTCGTCCCATTTTCCCTCACGATAGAGTACCAGACCTTTATCAAAGGCATCAATCATGGATTTAAAATGGGGTTCGTCTTTCTTTTCCGCCAGCAGTTCATAGATCCTGACCGGCTTGACTTTTCCTTTGACGCGCACAAAGTCTAATTCGCGGCAGCACATGTCGTCTTTTACTTTTTCATAAGTAAACTCACTGATGATGATGTTGGTGCCGTATTCCTTGTTGGTGCCTTCCAGACGGGAACCGAGATTGACCATGTCTCCCATCACGGTATAATCAAAGCGCATTTCCGAACCCATATTGCCGACGTTCATCTCGCCGGAATTGACGCCGATGCCGATGTTAAAGACACGACGGCCTTCCTCTTTCCATTTTTTCTGCAGCCTGTGCAGCTCCTGCATCATGGCCAGCGCGGTGAGGCAGGCCCTTTTGGCGTGATCCGGCTGATCCAGCGGCGCGCCAAATACGGCCATGATGGCGTCGCCCATATACTTATCGAGCAGGCCTTCATACTCGAAAACCTTGTTGGTCATGGCGGTGAGGTATTCGTTGAGCAGCGCAACCAGTTCCTGCGGCGTCAGTCCTTCCGACATGGTGGTAAAGCCCCGGATATCCGAAAACAGGACGGTTAAATCTTTTTTTTCGCCGCCGAGTTTGAGCTTGGCGGGGTCTTTGAGTATTTCGTTGATCACCGAGGCGTTCAAATAATATTGAAAGGCGCCGCGTATTTTTTTCTTTTCCCGTTCTTCTTTGAAATAATGGTAAATCGTGATGCCCAGATAAATCGTCGCCATGGTCAAAAGCGGGTAGACCAGGTTCAACCAGACGTTGAACTTGAAAAAAACAAAGAAATTCATGACAACAAACGCGGCAATCATCAGAAAAGCGGCGATCATTCCGGCTATCGGCCGTAGACGGGGAATCAAAAGACCAAGCACCAGTCCGAAAAAGATAATCGCGAAAACATCAATAAAGCGGGTGAAAGAGGAATGGGTAAGGAAATTCTGATGTAAAATATTATCAATGATGTTGGCGTGAATTTCGACACCGGGAAAAACGGCGGAAAAAGGCGTCACGCGCAGATCATAGATACCGGTGGCCGTCGCGCCGACCAGCACAATCTTATCGCGGAAAGTTTCCGGCGGAATTTTTTCGGAAATGATTTCGGAAATGGAATAATGGGGAAATGTCCGGGGCGGCCCCATATAATTAATCAGCAATCGCCCCGATTCATCTGTGGGAACGATCGTATTACCGATGGCAATGCTCTTGGCGCCATACTCTTCGAGATTCAGGGCCAGACCCGGAAAATCAAGATAGGCATGGACCAGCGAAACGGCCAGAGAGGAATAAAAATTATTGCCAAACACAATGACCAGCGGCGACCAGCGATTGGATCCGTCGCTGTCGGGCAGCATATTGAAATAGCCGTTGTTCTGTGAGGCTTTGGCAATTTGCGCAATATTGGTTTCCGGAGCGTAAGCGTGCGGCAGATAAGACTCATCGGGCTTGTCCGTCGTGGAGTTGATCATTCCGTAACGGGAATTTTCTATAAGCGTTGTGTTCTCGGTGATTTTCTTTCCGGTGAAGTGCGCCAGTTCCTTTTCACTCCCCTTACGCGCAAAATGAAAAAAGTAGCCCAGTGTGACATTTTTTGCGTTTTTAATGGATTCCGCCAGAATCAGATCCGTGTCAGCAGCGGTTCTTTTCTTACGCAGCATCCTGATGACGTTCGCATCAGAAATGCCGCTTTTTTTCATTTCGGCGGCAAGCGCGTCAATCATTTTAATGTTGGCATTGGCATCCGGCTCCGCAAAAACAATATCAAAGCCGACGGCCTTTGCGCCTCCCTTTTTCAGCTTGTTGACCAGCTGGGCGATCACCGTCCGCGGCCAGGGCCAGCGTCCCAGTTCGGCAAGACTTTTTTCATCGATAACGGCAATAACGGTTTCCCCGCCGGTTGGCAACTGGCCGCGTGATGCTATACGCAAATCCAGCGTTTTGAGTTCCACTACGCGCAAAAACTGAAAATCAGACAAAAACAGCGCCAGCGCAATCAGAAGCACAAAGATGGTAATCTTCAGCGGCGTAACCTGCAAAATGGCTTTTAATTTTTGATTCATGCTGTGAGCTTTCCTTGTGGTGAAATCATACCAAAACACCGACTAAAGTCAAGTTGTCCTTTACTTCATCAAGAGAAGTTTTCAGGATGATCCGGGCCATAAAATATTTGTTGGATTTTGCGTCATACGTAAAAAAATTCACAAATGATCAATCAATGCTTGAAAGAAAAAATAAATTAAACTAAAATCAAATCAACATGAACTTTGGAGGGCGGAATTTAAGACCCATCAACCACGAGGAGGAAGCGAAAATGTCAAAAGTAAAGCCTGGTGATGTTCTGAGTTGTGAAGTATGTGGACTTGCTGTCATTGTGGATGAGGAATGCGGCTGTGCGATAGCCGAGCTGATCTGCTGTGAGGAACCGATGGAAAACAAAGGTCCCAAACCGCCCAAGAAAGAGGTCGCCGCCCCGCAAAAGAAAACCGCCGTAAAAAAGGTAAAACCGGCCGTAAAAAAAGCCGTCCCGAAAAAGGCGGCTAAAAAACCGGCAGCAAAAAAGAAAATTGCAAAAAAATAAGTCATGGGGATGATTTGGAAGATGGTTGATCTCTCCCGCCGCCCGGAGTGGAGGGGCTGACGGTTTGATATTCTCTCGTGATCGATACCGATTTTAACAGTCCTAAATTCAGTTGTATTTTTCATGAAAAAAGTTGTTCATCAAAAAGATACGAAGGCGGTCCGGTTTCCGTCGGCGCAAAAAATCGGCAGGAATAATGTCTGGTGCAACAAGTTCGGTTATTTCATTGATCTGGACGCCTGCCAGGCGCGCTCTTATCAGAAAAGCGTCTGCCGACGCTGTTATGCGTCTTTGTTACAGGTACCCCTGCCTTTTGATTAAGCATGTTCATCGGCGGCGTCCGCCGCCCAGTAACGACCCCAGCACACCCCGAATGATTTCCCGTCCGACGGATGAACCAATCGTTCGCGCCAGACTTTTGGCCGAAGTCTGGACCAAGCCGTCGGTTTTACCGCCGTATCGGGTGGTAAACTTTTTGGCGTTGTCGTCCATTTTATGCTATATCCGCAAAGGATTTTAGCGGGGCCTGAAACA
>DFZJ01000136.1:894-4029 GCA_002382045.1 Syntrophaceae bacterium UBA4059 | reverse complement strand
CGAATCCTGGGACATTACAAATCAAGGTCTGGTGATTACATTCCATTTGCGCCAGGGCGTCCAATGGCATGACGGCAAGCCCTTCACCGCCGCCGACGCACTCTACACCTACCAGGTGACGGTTGACCCCAAAACACCGACTGCTTACGCGGGAGATTTTCAGAAAGTAAAAAAAGCTGAAGCGCTGGATGATTACACGTTTCGCGTCACTTACGACAAGCCTTTCGCTCCCGCTTTAATCAGCTGGTCTTCCGCTATTCTGCCCAGACATCTGCTGGCAGGATCTGACATTACCAAGAGTCCGCTGTCGCGCCATCCCATCGGCACCGGGCCTTACAAGTTCAAGGAATGGGTGGCAGGGCAAAAGATTGTTCTGGTTTCCAATGAAAATTATTTTGAAGGGCGTCCCTACCTTGATGGCCGGATTACAAGCATTATTCCCGATACCGCCACGATGTTTCTGGAGCTGCGCGCCCGGAATATCGGCATGATGGGGCTTACCCCGCTGCAATATACAAGGCAGACGGACAATCATTTGTTCAAGGAAAATTTCAACAAGTATCGCTACCTGGCCTTTGCCTACACGTATCTGGGCTATAATCTGAAAAACCCGCTTTTTACGGATAAGCGGGTCAGGCAGGCCATATCTTATGCCATTAACAAAGATGAAATCGTCAGCGGCGTGCTCCTGGGACTGGGCAAACCCGCGACAGGGCCATACAAACCGGGAACCTGGGCCCACAATGACAAAGTAAAAATTTACCATTACGATCCGTCCAGAGCACGCGAGCTGCTCAAACAGGCGGGCTTTGCGGATCAAAACGGCGACGGCGTTCTGGAGAAAGACGGCCAGCCGTTTGTTTTTGAAATCCTGACCAATCAGGGCAATGAAACCCGGCAGAAATGCGCGGAGATCATTCAGCGCCAACTGAAAGAAGTCGGCATCACCGTAAAAATCCGCATTGTAGAATGGTCGGCGTTTGTAACCCATTTTATCAACAAACGGACTTTTGACGCGGTCATTCTGGGCTGGACAATTCCACTGGATCCGGATGCCTATGACGTCTGGCATTCCAGTAAAACCGCACGGGAAGAACTTAATTTTGTTTCATACAAGAATACTGAAGCTGACTTAATGCTGGAGAAAGGCCGCGGCACCTTCAATCAGGACGAACGTAAAAAATACTATGATCGCTTTCAGGAAATCCTGGCGGAAGATCAGCCTTATACATTTTTATATGTTCCCGACGAGCTCATCATAATCAGTAATCGCATCCGCGGTGTCGAGCCCGCACCCATCGGCATCGGCCACAATGTCATCAAATGGTATGTGCCGAAAGATGAACAGAAGTATTCCATGACGCGGTAAAAAACCCCTTGACAATAGAACGTGCGTTCTATATACAGGGGGCCATGAAAAAAACCCGTGACATAAAATCCGTTGAACAAAGTCTGGTTTCTTTTTACCGCAACCAGAAACGCATGCCCACCTACGCCGAGATGATGGACTTGTTCGAGGTGCGTTCGAAAAGCGTTGTCTCCTACTGGATTGAAAAGCTGATCGAAAAAGGCATTCTGGAAAAAGACGCGCAGGGATTTTTGAAGCTGTCGGGCATTTCCTTCGGCATCCCTCTGGTCGGCAATGTTGCCGCAGGCCTTCCCGTCTCCGCCGAGGAAAACGCACACGATGTCGTCTCCATGGATGAATACCTGGTGGATAAACCGGATTCCTCCTTCCTGTTGCGCGTCACCGGCGATTCGATGATCGGCGCGGGCATTATGGAAGGCGATCTGGTCATTGTCGAACGGAACCGAACCCCTAAAAAAGGCGATATTGTTCTGGCCGAAGTGGACGGCCAGTGGACGATGAAATACTTCCAAAGGCAGGGCCGGGAAATTGTCCTGGAAGCAGCCAATCCGGCTTATCCCACAATTTATCCCAAAGAAGAACTCAAAATAGGCGGCGTGATCACCGCCTCCGTCAGAAAATATCTGATGTAACCCGGATCAAGAAACATGGAGTAAAAGTTATGCAGACCACAACCGGTATTTCAACCTTGCAGATGGCGTTGAACGAAAATCAGAGCGTAACGTCAAATCGCGAATCGTTTGCGGCATTGATGCGAAAAGCGGAGAAGACAGACTGGGACCAGGTGATCGTAAAAATCGACGAACAGATTTCCAGAATTGGCGCCGTTGTTCTGTCTTTGTCGGCCTTGTACTTTGTCTCGATTTTTGTTTTGAAACTGCTGTAGAATCATTCATCATCCAAAACCGATTATGACCGCTTGGGAAATCAGCAAAACACTCCGCAGGCTCGCCGATCCGAAAATAGCCTGCCACTCACAACGTTTTTTCAAAACAGGCCCGGGCCAATACGGAGAGGGAGATCTGTTTCTCGGCATCCGGGCGCCGGTGCTGCGGACACAGGCAAAAAAATTTAAGGATGCCCCGCACGATGCTGCGCTATGCCATCGAGAAATTCCCGGAAAACGAGCGACTGTCTTTGCTTATCCCGGCCCGGTAATTTCCAGAATTTTATCGACATTGAAAATTCGTTTTTCCCCGCGGTTCAGGCAGAAAGCCGTGAGTCCCAGGTAGGGGTATCCTTTATATTCCATTTCACCCACGAAAAGAGGACGTACGGTTCTGCGCGATTTCTCATCCTGTCCTTTGAGATAAAGGATCTCAATGTCCCTCTTTTCAGTAATGGCGGTTTCGATCATTTGCAGTTTATCTTCGCGGCTGAACGTTCTGGCGGCCTGCGCGTATTGAAGACCCGTCAGGAATTTCACCACCTGCCAGTCCATCAAAATGTGATTTTTCCTGAGCGGCTGCTTGAGAATAATGCCGCCAAGGGTTGTGCAGCGTGAAAGCGCCACATACATCTGACCGTGAGCAAACGTGCCGCGCCCCACATCGATCACCACGTTTTCAAAAGTTTTCCCCTGGCTTTTGTGAATCGTGACCGCAAAGGCCAGCCGAACGGGATACTGCGTAAACGACCCGACTTCCTCGGACCGCAGTTCTTCGTTTTTCAGAAAGAACCGGTAGATTTTCCAGGTATAGGGAGAAATGCGCGCCGTGTCGCCGTTGTCCAGTTCAGCTACAATCACATCCTCGCCGTCATCAACC
>DFZJ01000136.1:0-827 GCA_002382045.1 Syntrophaceae bacterium UBA4059 | reverse complement strand
CAGACGTTTTTCGTTGATCGTATCGGCCAGGGCATTGGTGCTGGTGAGCGACAGATAGAAAGAGCCGGCCGGCGCTTCAAACCCCGGGTCGCAGCGTTTGTTAAACTGCGCCAGATCATCATCCGTCACGGAGCGGTTGCGGATCGTGTTGAGCAGTCGGACAAATTCATCATCTTTCTGGCGATAGACTTTTTCCAGTTCGACATATTCAATATTCAATTGGTCAAAACATTTCGCGCTGAAAAAATAGGGCGTCGGATAGTGGCTTTTAAAGATATCGCGCTCCGCGGACGTGACCACCGGCGGCAGTTGATACAGGTCGCCGATAAAAATCATCTGAACGCCGCCGAAGGGCAATTTTTCATCCGGGCCGTTGAGACGCAGGAATTTGTCGATGCAGTCGAGCAGGTCGGCGCGCACCATCGACACCTCGTCGATCACAATGGTGGTCAGCTTCTTGTAGAGGGTCGATTTTTCTTTTTCCGTTTTCTTTTTTCTTTTGATCGACGCCGCCGTCACATTCGGCTTGAAATGAAAAAAAGAATGGATCGTTTGACCCTGGACATTGACTGCCGCCACACCCGTCGGCGCCAGAATAACGGCTTTCTTTCCGGTATGATCGCGGAAATAGGCCAGCAGCGTGGACTTCCCCGTACCCGCCCGTCCGGTAATCAGGATATTTCTTTTGGTCTCCTCCATCAGCGCAATCGCCCGCTGGAATTCGGCGTTGAAATCGATTTCGACTGGTTTGGATTTTTGCATCATGCCACTTTCCTGTGTAAGATTTCTATTCATAAACACAATTCGCTCCGGTATTCAATGCTGAT
>DFZJ01000087.1 GCA_002382045.1 Syntrophaceae bacterium UBA4059 | reverse complement strand
CCGTTCTGCCGACCCCGGGGTGGGGGATTTTGACCCGGCCACGGGTGGGGGATTTTCAAGTGGCCATCCTGGGGATAGGTCATCAATGCGCATGTAAGCGCTGTGGTAGCTCCGGTGCAGGGCGTAAAGATTGTAATCAGGAGATTTGAGCATTCCCCGGGGAACGGTAATCCCGAAGACAATCACCGTTTCGGCATCCCGGCAAATGCGTTTGGGATGGTGTGACTCGGGTGCGTCGGCAAAACGATCAACTGATGCGAAACCCAGAGCGCTGACTTGCGGCTTCAGGAATTCAGTAATTGATTGTTTCAGATTATTACTCATCGCCAATCTTTTCCAAGTTTTATCAACGGATCATGTTTCTGTAATGAAATTAATGAAAACTTCAGCTGAATAGCTGATTATTTTTGTGCTTCCATGGTGTTGCTTTCGCAAATAATCGACAGCGGCAACCCGCTCTTCCGCAGGACGGCTTAACCAGGATGAAAGCTCATCGATACTGGAAGAAAAGTCATGCAGTCTGCTTTTATGAATAACTTTTTGAATCATACAAACGTTCTGTTTCGTTATGCCAATTCTTTCATTATATGCTTTGCAAGGCGTTCATCTATTTCATCATGTCTTGGAACGGGCTGTTTTTTTACCTGTTTTAGGATTAATATAAAGATCGTGACGGGTCATACATTCATGTTCGCCAAAAACGCCACCTACGGAACGGGGAGCGCATGCGGTGCTAAGCGGCTTTTTCTTTTCTCCGAGGGGCAGGAGCGCTCTGTAAAAGTCCCTGTGTTGTAATATCCTCATCAAGGCATGGCCGGTGAATTCCATATCCGGCGCCCGAAACATGCCATTCCGCCCGCTGGGCCGGAGTGGCATGCAGCAGCTGGGGGAACCATGCCAATGGCACCGTTATGGTTCGCCCATCGAAAAGATCGACACTGATGGTATCATCATTGATATGCACATCCCGGACACGCTCTCCCGATTTAGGTTCCAAAGCAGCCATTCCATGCCTCTGAAAATTTCTGCTGATTCGTTCTGAAACAGCCATGAAGTTAATAAGTTAACAGCGTCCCCTGTCCATAGCGAATCTTTTCGCGTCCTTGTTTTCCAGTCTTTTTCTGTATTCAAATATTGTTCCTAACAATATTTGGTCAGGTTTTGTGACTCCACGAAGAATAATTCGATTTTTTACATCTTCTGACTTATCCTTGAAATAATGTTCCACAATCGCTTCATCCAGAAAAGATTCAGATGCAATCTCGTGATCATTAAATTGGACGATAACTTGATCATGTCTTTTTAATGATTTTTCAATCATGTCATAAAGAACTTTACCGTCAGCACGAGTATAAATATTATTACCGCATACTTTTTCCAAATCTAATGTTATTTCATTCATGGTGTTATTCAAACCTAAATGGTGTTTGGTCCAGCGTAAGAAGTTCGTCGCCAGAAATTGTTTTGGTATTAAACATTACACTTACGATAGTTCCTTGATATCTTTCATGTTTCATAATTCTTTTTGTCTTCCTTGCCAAATAAGCTTTGCCGAGACCAGAAAATATGGTTAGTGAACCGCCATGAGATTTTACATAAGAAGATATGTGTTTTAGTCCTAACCCACCTGTTTTTCCGGTGCGAGATGTCATTCCTTCTTCAAGCGCTTTTTCTATTGCATGCGCGTCATCAATATTTTTAGGTAATTTATCGGCATTCACTAAAGATTGCTTTATTCCAATACCTGAATCAGCAACACAAATTCGGATGTTATGATCAGACGGGTTATATCTGCCACAAACCCAAAATCCAAAATCTGATTTTGCATGGTCATTTGCATTAGTCAATAATTCCGTTATCCACATGCGTAAGAGATATTTTTCATCGTCATTTACGTTTTTTGCTTGACGAGCTATGAAATCAGATAAATCCTCCGGTACCATCGGTTCCATTCGATACAGAAGTCTTAACTGAATATTATTTTTATCTATTGCGTCGTTGATATTGGTTGACTGTGTTATTTTCAGTAATCCCGATGAAATAACATATTGTTTGGTTTCACTATGATAAGGCATTTTTATGCTGACTTTTTTGTTGCGCTGTAGGCGTTTAATTGCAAAGTCTGCCAGCAATATGGTTCCACATGGAGATATCCAATCAACTTTCTCCGCATTGAGAACAACCTCGGAATCGCTGTCTAATTCTTTTGCCAGGCGTTGCATTAAAGTACGTGACCAACTTTCATTTACAAGTCGTGGCAATATGATTTCTGGTTTTTGGACTTTTTCAATAATATTCTTAGAAATCATACAGCTTCGCTCCCGGCACGACCGTGAATTTGTGTTTCAAAAGCACCTCGATGGCTTTTTCCGGGGCGTCGAAGCGGAAGATGATAACGGCGTTCTGGCCGCTTTTTTCGACAAAGGCGTAAAGGTATTCCACGTTGATGGCTTCTTTGTTTAAGACTTCCATGATGCTGTGCAGGCCACCCGGTTGATCGGGAACTTCCACGGCGACGACGACGGTTTTACTGACGCGGAAACCGGCTTCTTTGAGGACCTTGTTGGTCTTTTCCACGTCATTGACGATCAGTCGCAAAATGCCGAAATCTACGGTTTCCGCCAGCGACAGGGTGCGGATATTGATTTTGTTCTCCGTGAGGATGCGGGTGGCGTGTTCGAGTGAGCCGGGTTTGTTTTCAAGAAAAACAGAGATTTGTTCTACCTTCATGTATGATTCCTCCACTTCCTTAAGTTTACGTTTGCAGGGAACGGCTTGAAAGAACCTAAAGGTCACGAGACCATTCCCTGCGAAGCAAGCCGTTACGGCACTAGATAGTGCGCTTGTCGATTACCTTCTTTCCGCTTTCTTTCAGTGTCTGCGGGGCTACCAGTTTAACGCGCGGCGAGATGCTCAGGTAATCTTTCATATCCTTGACGATTCGTTTTTCGATTTTTTGCAATTCTTTGACGCCGCCCGATTCGCTGAAGAATTTTTCTCCGACTTCCACGCGCAACTCGACGGAATCCAGCGCTCCGACCTTGTCAATAATCAGCTGGTAATCCGGCGCGACGCCTTCAATTTCCTTAAGAATCGCTTCCACCTGAACGGGGAAGATGTTGATGCCGCGGATGGTCAGCATGTCGTCGCTTCTTTTCAACACGCGCTCCATCCGGATGTGCGTGCGGCCGCAGCGGCAGGGTTCGGGTATCAGGCGCGAGATATCTCCGGAACGGTAACGGACCAGCGGAAACGCTTCCCGGGTCAGGCTGGTAAAGACCAGCTCGCCTTCTTCTCCCTCGGGCAAGGCTTCGCCTGTTTCAGGGTTGATGGTTTCCACGATAAAATGATCTTCAACGATGTGCATGCCGCGACGGCCGTCGAGGCATTCCATGGCAATGCCCGGCCCCATCATTTCCGGCAGGCCAAATATATTAAGCGCTTTGATGCCGAAAGCGCTTTCTATGGCGTCGCGGGTGGCGTCGCTCCAGAGTTCCCCTCCCAAAATGCCTACACGCAGTTGCAGTGATTTCATATCCACGCCCATCGCCTTGCCTTCCTCGGCCAGATGCAAAGCATAGGATGGCGTGGAACACAGGACGGTCGGGCCGAAATCCTGAAGAAGGAGGATTTGCCGTTTGGTATTGCCGTCGGACATGGGAATGACGCTGGTGCCGATTTTTTCGATGCCGTAATGCAGACCCAGCCCCCCCGGGAGCAGGCCATAACTGAAGGCGTTATGGACAATGTCGTTCTTGTTGAGTCCCGCGGCGACCAGCGATCGGGCGGTCAGATCCGTCCAGGTTTCTATATCACGCTTTGTGTAACTGAATACGGAGGAACGGCCGGAGGTGCCGGAGGATGCGTGCAGGCGGACGATGCTGCTCATCGGAACGGCAAACAGACCAAAGGGGTAATTGTTCAGCAAATCCTGACGGGTGATGAAGGGAAGCTTTTTTAAATCATCAAGAGACCGAATATCGTCAGGCGAAATTTTGGCGGCGGTGAGCGACTTTTTATAATAACCAACGGTATGGTAAACGCGCTGCAGGACTTGCTGGAGCCTTTTGACTTGCAGAGCTTTCAAGGCTTCGCGCGGCAGGGTTTCAAACTCTTCGTTGTAAATCATCGGTGTGGCGCCCCTCCTTAAAAACAATGAATACTCAGGTAAAGTATGAAGATACCTGCCTCAAAGGATTTCTTAAGATTATGAAAAGTGCAGCCTGCTTCTTTTTTGGAGTTTAACAAAACTTTCCGTCCGTGGCAAGAAGCTTTCCGAATATTTACAACGGGAAAAAACTGAAAAATTGACAAAAAATTAAATTATTCTTTACTGAGACCGACTGGTTGTGTTACGTCAAAACGTAACGCGTTTTTGTCGGGAATTGCATTCCGAAGTTATAAGAACCTTCATAGACAGGTTTTTAGAAGAGATGAAACTGACGATCAGCCGCAAATTGTTGTTAGGTTATTTGTTTATGGCGATGCTGACCGTGCTGTCCAGCGCATACGCCTTATTCAATCTGGAGAAGTTAAGCGGGATCGCCTACAATATCACGAACCACAATTATGTTTTAATGGAAAATTCAAAAAAGCTCATGGACATCCTGCTGGCTCAGGAAAGTGCTGAAAAAAAATATTTAATTCTGAAAGACCCTGAACTGGAGCAGATTTTCTGGAAGCGCAGCCAGGAATTCAAAGATGAGTTGGCGGGGACACGTCATTTAAAGCTTGACCGCAAAACTAAAAACACGGTTGCCGAGTTGGACTTGCTGCAAAATCGCCTGAAAGAATTGTTTCTGGAAGAAAATTTATTGCTGCAAAATGGCCAGTTGCAGGAAGCTCAGACCCTTTCCGATACGGTGGGCCGGGCTACCGTCGATGATATGGCGATAAAACTTCGCAACATCCAAAAGAATATGGATCAGGCCATCAATGATGAAATGAATTTGATCGCCAGGCAGAGTTCTATGGCGGTTAAGATGACAATGGGATTGGGTTTGTTGAGCCTGATTTTGGGAATTACACTGGCGCTGATCATTACCCGTAATATTTCCAAACCCTTACAGCAATTGCAGCAAGCCACCCGTTTGATTGCTGAAGGTAATCTGGATCATAAAATCGAAGCCAGGCGCGATGATGAAATCGGCGCGCTGGCGAAATCTTTTGCTTATATGACGAAAAGGCTCAAGGTGCTGGAAGCGCTGAATCTCGATGCCAGTCCGCTCACCGGATTGCCGGGAAATCTGGCGATTGAAAACCGGATTGAACAGTTATTGGCAAAGGGGAAATCATTTTCTTTATGCCAGGTGGATCTTGATAATTTCAAGCCCTTTGCGGATAAGTACGGGTATGCTTGGGGCAGTGAAGTCATTAAGGAGGTTTCCAATATACTATCAGGCTATATCAGCGAAGCGAAACTGACGGAGATTTTTCTCGGCCATATCGGAGGCGATGATTTTGTCGTTATTGGCCCCCCGGATCGCGTCGAATCCATTTGTCAAAGACTGGTGACTGATTTCGAAAACCGTATCCTCAGTTTTTACGCGCCCCAGGACGCGGAAAACGGATATTTCATCGGCAAAAACCGTCAGGGAATTACTCAAAAATTTCCATTAATAACCGTCACCGCGGCGATTGTTACGGATGATGGATCACGTTTTAAAAACCCGTTGGACATGGCCAGGCTGGTGGCGGAATTAAAAGAATACGCCAAAATGATGCCCGGCAGTAATTACGTGACGGAAGAATATGTAGAAAAAAGAAAATCATCACATCCGCAGAATTTGCAAAGCACTCTGGAGCTGAAAACGTGTTAATGCGCGCCGGGAAAATAATTTGCTTGATCATTACAGTTGTGATGCTGGCGGGCTGCGTGGCAAACGCTGTTTTGGACCAGGGGGATGCACAGACAAATCCGGCGGGGAAAATCGGCCGAATTTTCAGTAAAGAGCCGTCGGATAAAGACCTGTTCCAGGAAGCCCTGTCCTATTTAAGCAAGGATCAAAAAGAAGCGAATTATGATGAGGCGCGACGCAGATTACAAAAGATGGTTTCACAATTCCCCGACAGCCAGTGGACCAACAGTGCTGAAGCATTACTAATGATGTTGGACAGGATTTTTATATTGCAGGCCGCATTAAGTAATGAAAAGCTTAAGGTTCAGGGGGAACATTCAAAACTTACAAAAGAAATCAGCAAGATAAGAGATAACGCCGAACAGATGGAAGGGAAATATTCGGTGGAAATCGTCAGATTGCAGCAGGAAAATGAGCAGTTAAAAAAAGATATCCAGCAATTAAAGAATTTAGAGATTCAGCTGGAAAGAAGAGAAAAGATGATGCGCTGACTTCACCTGATGGTTTGTAATCGATGACGGGGAATAATTAGTGAAGTTCGTGAGATGAAAAATATTAAAATTAATGAGCTCAAACTGGGCATGTACATCAATCTGCCCACATCCTGGCGCGCCCACCCGTTTTTACGAAACAGTTTTACGATTACCTCAGAGAAGCAAATCCAGAAATTGATTGATTACGGTATTAAAGAAGTCAGGATTGATGAGCTTAAAGGCTTGCCTCCCAGCTCGTCTATAAAAGAAATAGAGCAGCCTGAAAAAGATTTTTCGCAGGATTACAAGGTTGTCGCCGAAAAATTACATGAAGTGCTGGTCGATAAGAGCATTGAGCCGGCAAAACGGGCCGAAGCGATTCACATGCGAACAGCCGATATGATGAAAAATATGTGGGAGAATCCCACACCTCAAAAAATAGGGCAGTTTAAGCAGAGTGTGGCCGGTGTTGTAGATTTGATCCTTTCCGAGGATGCCACCAACAATTACTTATTAAATATTACATCCTATGATTATGATACNNCATGATTTAGGGAAAATACATATTCCTGAGTCTATTATCAATAAACCCGGAAAACTCACCGGGGAAGAAATTCAGATTATGCGCAGGCATCCGGACATGGGATTTAACCTTTTGCTGGAAACAAAACAAATCAGTGAAGAAAGTAAGCTGGTCGTATTGCAGCATCATGAACGCTTTAATGGTACAGGCTATCCCAAGAAGTTGCGGGGTGAAGACATTCATATTTACGGTCGCATTTGTTCCGTCGCGGATGTTTTTGATGCGCTGGTTTCCAAACGGCCATACAAATCACAGTTGAGTCATTTTGAAGCGCTGAAGCTCATGAAAAATGAGATGCTCGACCACTTTCATAAGGACGTTTTCGAGAAATTTGTGATGATGTTCAAATAAATTTTTCGGCCAACATAATTCCCAGGACCGTTTTAGCATCCATGATTTCGCCACTTCTCAGCAGTTCGTCAGCCCTCTTGAAGCTTACGGGGATGACTTCAATAAATTCGTCTTCGTCAGGCGTCATTGGCGCATAAGTGAGATCCTTCGCTAGAAAAAAGTACATAAATTCATTGCAATAACCCGGCAAGAGATAGCCCGCAAAAAGCTGGGTTAACGATCCGGCCCGATAGCCTGTTTCTTCGGCCAGTTCACGTCCCGCGCAGGCAACGGGAGATTCTTCACCGTGGTCCATGGAACCGGCGGGAATCTCCAGCAGGTCTTGTCGGGTCGGAACGCGGAATTGTTTGATCAGAAGCAATTCGTTTTTGTCATTAACGGGAATGACGGCTACGGTCGGTTTATGGTCGATCCAGCTTTGCCTGGTTGTTTTTCCATTCGGCAGAGATATGTCTTCTTCCCAGACCGAAAAAATTTTACACGAGTAGGACAACTTTTTGTTATTTTCCATGGCAGGACTTTTTTACTTCAGTTGGTTTGAATAATCGCGAGCAGGTGCTTTTCTATTTCCTGTTTCGGCAGGGCGCCCACAAGGCGTTCAACGATCTTGCCTTCACGGAAAAACAGCAGCGTGGGGATACTGCGGATGCCATACTGAGATGCGGTGAGAGGATTTTCGTCCACATTCAGCTTGACCACCTTCACCCCGTTGGCATAATCCGAAGCCAGTTCATCAATGATCGGCGCAAGACTCTTACAGGGACCGCACCAAGGCGCCCAGCAATCAACCAGTACGGATGTTTCCGTCGTCAGCACTTCGCGGGCAAAGGAATCATCGTTTACCTCGATGGGTTTAACGTTCTGTCTTACGATCACGAGCGGTTCACGACATTTGCCGCAAAGCGGTTTTTGATTCAGGCGTTCCTCCGGCATACGGTTTTTAGTGCCGCATTTCAGGCAACGGATGATTAGATCATCCAGCGCGGCATGACAATTGCCGCATGTGGGACGACCCTGAAATTTTTGCTTTGGTATCCGATTTTTTGTTCCGCAGTTGAGGCAGCGGATGATCACTGTGTCGGGCATAAATATTTCCTTAAGCGTTGGCAGCCATTATCTCTTTTTTTAGTCCAAAAAGCAAATTATATCGCAACACTGACTTCACGGGGTTGAAGAATGCGAACCAGTTCCGAAGAGGGCATTTTCGCCAGCAGGCCCCGCGAACCGGCATTGATCAGAATTTCCGGCAAATCGGCGATGGTTTTTTCCATATAAATCATCATGGGTTTTCTGACGCCAAACGGAGATGTTCCACCGACCATGTAGCCGGTATGTTTATGCGCGATTTCCGGTTTGCAGGGTTTAATGGACTTGACGCCCAAAGTGCGGGCCAGAGCTTTGGTGGAAACTTCTTTGTCTCCGTGCATGAGAATGATTAATGGTTTGGCGGTTTCATCTTCCATGACCAGTGTTTTAATCACACAACGTTCATCGACGCCCAGTTTTTGGGAGGAAACCCTTGTGCCGCCATGTTCTTCATAAGTGTAGGTGTGTAGCGCAAAATTAGCACCTTTTGCTTTCAAGGCCAGTATCGCCGGTGTGGTTGGGATTTTTTCTTTTGCCATGTCACAATTATAACGATGGTTGATTGGAAAGGCAACGACAGGAGCAATAGTTTTACGTGTTAAGTTTTAGGTGATTATGAAAACACTTATTAAACCTGTCCATTTTCTGCTTAAAACATAAAACCTGAAACCTAAAACTTTTCCTATTCATCCTTTTTTATACCTTAAACTTTGCCAGTCCTTTAAAATCCAG
>DFZJ01000059.1 GCA_002382045.1 Syntrophaceae bacterium UBA4059 | reverse complement strand
TCTTTTTTTCCGACGCCGGAAGATGAATAATGAAGGATGTGCCGCCGCCTTTTTCACTTTCCACTTGAATAAATCCGCCGTGGTTTTTGATGATCCCGTAAACGGAAGCCAGACCCAGGCCCGTACCGTGTCCGCGTTCTTTGGTCGAAAAAAATGGTTCAAAAATATGAGACTTGGTGTGCTCATCCATGCCGATTCCCGTGTCCGTCACCGTCAACTTTACAAATTTTCCCGGACGTACGTTAAAGGCGGCGACATTTGACGCGCTCAGTTCGACGTTTTCCAGCGCAATGAACAGACTGCCACCGGACGGCATGGCCTGCCACGCGTTTACAAACAGATTAAGCAGGACCTGGTCCATTTGACCGCGGTCCACATCCACATGCCAGAGGTCGTCGGTCGTCTTATGATGGATGGCAATATCTTTCTTGGTTCTGCCGAACACATCCGCGCTTCGGAGCGCAAATTTGCCCAAATGTGTCGTCCGGACCTCGTATTTGCCTCCGCGCGCAAACCCCAGCAGCTGTCGGGTCAGATTAGAGCCCCGTTGAACATATTCTTCCATGGTTTTGAGCCGCTCATAGAAGGGGTGGGTTTCATCCAGATGCATGAGCAGCATCGAGAGATTGCCGAGGATACCCATCAGCAGATTATTGAAGTCGTGCGCAATACCGCCCGCCAGCGTGCCGACGGCTTCCATCTTTTGCGCACGTAATAGTTGCTCTTCCATGACCTTCTTTTCGGATATATCCACAAGAAATCCCCTGGAACCCACGGTCTGGCCACCCTTAAAGATGCGTGTGTTGTGTATCATGGCGGGGAATGTTGTTCCGTCCTTCGTTTTGACTAAATATTCGCTGAGACCGAGCCGTTCCCCCAGAGCAATTTTCCGGAAGTTTGCCAGCGCCCGTTCGTGCTCCTGGGGCGCTATGACATCCATGAAGTTTAAACCTTTTGCGAAATCTTCCCCTGTATAACCGAACCGTTCAAAGGATGTTTCATTCACAAAAGTCAATCTTCCAGACATATCGGTCTCAAAAACTGTCTCCGGCAATAGACTGGCCATGTCTCTGAACCGCTCCTCGCTCTGGATCAATGCCTCCATGGACTGCTCGCGATCGGTGATGTCCATGCAGGAAGCCACGCTTTCTTTAGTGCCCGGCACTAAAGCCACCGTGAGGAAAATCATTCGGATTTCACCTGTCCGCGATCTTAACCTGAACTCATAGGAATTCGGCACGGAATCCTTTGATTCCCTTCTCTGGAAATGATATTGTTTCATCCCGGCCAGATCTTCGGGAACAATGAAAACGGTCCAGCTCATTGTCCCTTCTATTTCCTCTCGTTTGTAACCGGTAAGTTGGGCAAAGTTAGAGTTGGCCAGCAGGATGGTTGTATCTTCGGCAATCAGAATGGTGGCATTTCCCGTGTATTCAAAAATGGTGCGGTAGCGCTCCTCACTCCTCAGGACCGTCTCGGCGAAGTTTCTTTTATCGCGATCCATTTCTTGAATGATTTTTTCCAGTTCGGCTTTGGCAGGCTTTTGGTTCATTCAGTTTTTTTCCATTGTTTTATGAAATTGCATTTGCGGCCATTCCTCCATGGTGTGGGAAAGCCGCCAGTCGGAAAGCGCCAGATAAACGAGATTCCCTTCCGTATCCATCGCCAGATTCATCAGATTTTTTTTCTGGAAGTCTTCCATTTTTCTGGGATCATCACAGGTGACCCAGCGGGCGGCTGCGTAATCCGTCTTTTCATAGTCGGCATAAACGCTGTATTCGTCTTTGAGCCTGGCCATGGTTACATCAAATTGCAATGAGCCCACCGCGCCCAGAATATTATCCGATCCCCACAGGGGTTTAAAGACCTGGATGGCGCCTTCTTCGGAAAGCTGCGTCAATCCCTTCTGCAGATGCTTCAGGCGCAGCGGGTCTTTTAGCCGCACTCGGCAGAAATGTTCGGGGGCAAAATGCGGGATGCCCGTAAATTTAAGCGGTTCTTTCTGCGAAAACGTATCGCCGACTTTGATCGTGCCGTGGTTGTGGATACCGATGATATCGCCCGGATAAGCTTCTTCGACATTGGTGCGGTCCTGCGCCATAAAAATGGTGGCGTTGGATAAGGAAACTTCCTTGCCGATGCGGTGTTGCATCACACGCATACCGCGTTCGAATTTACCGGAGCAAATTCGCATAAATGCAATGCGGTCGCGATGCGCCGGGTCCATATTGGCCTGAATCTTAAAAACAAAACCGGAAAAGTCCTCCTCCTCCGGGTTGACGACCCGTGTGGTTGTGGGACGGGGAACCGGCGGCGGTGCGATTTCGATAAAAGCATCCAGCAATTCTTTGACGCCGAAATTGTTGATGGCGCTGCCGAAAAAAACCGGTGTCTGGCTTGCTTTTAGAAATTCCTTGATGTCAAAAGCATTGGCTGCGCCGGTCAGCAAGGCGATTTCCTCACGCAATTCGGAAGCCTGGCTGTCGAGCAGCTCATCCAGCAGCGGATCAGCCAGATCATGGATGACCACGCCGCCTTCCGTGCGCCTGGCCTTTCCCGGCGTGAACAGATGCAGGGTCTTATCGTAAAGATTATAAACACCCTTGAAGCGCTTGCCCATGCCGATGGGCCAGGACAGAGGTGAACATTCAATTTGCAGTTTATCTTCAATATCCGTCAGAATATCCAGCGGCGCGAGGCAGTCGCGATCCATCTTGTTAATGAAAGTGATGATGGGGGTGTTGCGCAGACGGCAGACTTCCATGAGTTTCTGTGTTTGCGTTTCTACGCCTTTGGCGCCGTCGATGACCATCAACGCGCTGTCCACTGCGGTGAGCACACGATACGTGTCTTCGGAAAAGTCCTGGTGGCCGGGAGTGTCCAGGAGGTTAATGTCGCAGCCGGCATATTCAAATTTCATAACGGAGGAAGTAACCGAGATACCGCGTTCTTTTTCAATGGACATCCAGTCGGAGAGAGCGTGTTTAGAGGCCTTGCGCGCTTTTACCGCACCGGCCAGCTGAATCGCGCCGCCGAAAAGCAGCAGCTTTTCAGTCAGAGTCGTTTTCCCCGCATCCGGATGGCTGATGATCCCGAAGGTCCGGCGGCGTTCAATTTCTTTTTGCAGTTGTTTGCTCAAAATAACCCTTATCCTTTAGCCCTATCTTTTAACCGTGAACCGTGAACCGTGAACCATGAACCATGAACCGTGAACCGTGAACCTTCTAATTTGCCGCCTCTTAACTAATAAATCCCCGCCTGTCAACCAGGAAGGCAAACCTGTTATCAGCTATCCGCAAAAATTCCTTGACAAAAAAGCCGGGTTGAATAAAAGTCACCCCCCGTGAGCGGGCGTAATTCAGTGGTAGAATGTCAGCTTCCCAAGCTGGACGTCGCCGGTTCGAGCCCGGTCGCCCGCTCCATTTCAGCCTGCCAGAGCGCTTGTTTGCTGCGGTAAATAGTGCTTGCAATGCCTCAGGGTATATGGTAGTTGCATTTCCAACCATCACTGAAAGTAGTATGCTGAAGTGGGCTTTCGCCCACTTTTTTATTTTCTGAAGCGATAGATATGACCGATGATTTAAAAGACAAAATATGGCAGTTTGCCGAGCCGGTGGCTCTTTCCGAAGGGCTGGAGCTGATTCACGTCGAATGCGTGAAGATGCATTCGCGCTGGGTATTTCGGTTGTTCCTGGACAAAGATGGCGGCGTCACGCTGGACGATTGTACCGCCGTCAGCAATCAATTGGGCGATATTCTGGATGTTCATGACCTGTCGGGCGGACCTTATACACTGGAGGTTTCATCGCCGGGCCTCGACCGACCCATCTCGCGTGATCAGGATTTCGAAAAATTCCAGGGGGCCAAAGTAAAAATCAGAACCCATATCAAGATCGACGGCAGCAGGAATTTCCAGGGTACGCTTGTGAATTATGCGGAAGAAAACGGACGGAAGGTTGTCCGTATCGATGTGGCGGGCAAAATATTCAATATTCCCCAAAATGAAATCGCCAAAGCAAACCTCGTCGATGAAACAGCGATGGTTGTAGAATGATCAATAACGCCGACAGGCTGAAATTTGATGCAGCCCGAAAGATGAAAAGGGAGGAATTTGTAAATGTTGCAAGAACTTAAACGTCTGATCGAGCAGATGGGTAAGGATAGAGGTATCGACAAGCTCATCATTACAGAAGCCCTTGAGGCCGCCATGTTGACGGCGGCCCGTAAAAAACTGGGACAGGATGTGGATATCGAAGCCCACTATAATGACGACGCCGGGGAAATTGAAGTTTTCCAGTTTAAAACGGTTGTTGATAAAGTACTCGATCCCGAAACACAGATTTCCAAAGAGGAGGCCAGAAGAACACTCGATGAAGGCGCGGAGCCGGGCGATTCTCTGGGGATGAAAATAGAGACCAGTTCCTTTGGCCGCATTGCCGTTCAAATGGCCAAGCAAATCATTATTCAACGCGTGAAAGACGCGGAACGTGACAATATCTATGACGAATACAAAGACCGCAAGGGCGAATTGATCAATGGTTTTGTTCAGCGATTTGAAGGCGGCAACATTATCGTCAATCTGGGACGGGCCGAAGGCGTCGTGCCGCCGATGGAACAGATTCACCGTGAAACCTACAAACGCGGCGAACGCATCCGGACCTATCTCTTCGAGGTGAAAAAAAATACGAAAGGCGCGCAAATCATTTTATCGCGAACGCACCCTGCGTTCCTGAAAGCTCTTTTTGAAATGGAAGTGCCGGAAATTTCCGAAGGGCTCATTGACATTGTCAGTGTGGCCCGAGAGCCGGGCAAGCGCGGTAAGATTGCCGTGCGGGCCAAGGATAAGGACATCGATCCGGTAGGCGCCTGTGTCGGCATGCGCGGGACACGCGTACAAAGCGTTGTGCAGGAACTGCGCGGCGAAAAAATTGATATTATTCCCTATACGGAGGACGCGGCCAAGTTTGTGTCCAGCGCTCTGTCTCCCGCCAAGGTCAACCGGGTCTTTGTTGATGAGGAAAACCGGGCCATGACGGTGATTGTTCCTGATGACCAGTTGTCGCTGGCGATCGGGAAAAATGGTCAAAACGTCCGTCTGGCGGTGAAACTGACCGGTTGGAAAATCGATGTGAAGAGCGAAACCATGGCCGCTGAAAAGGACGACGACGCCCAGAAGGCATTGACCAACATTCCCGGCATCGGGCCGGCGATGGCTGAAAAGCTCTTTGATCAGGGCATTAAAAGTATCGCGATGCTGGCGGCCATGGAACCGGAAGCCCTTTCCGCAATTCCCGGTGTCGGCGAAAAGACGGGCACGGAATGGATTGAAGAAGCCATCAGGCTTTTAGACGAGGAAACGAGTGATCCTAAAAAAGCGTAATTTTTTTCAGGGACCCAATATTTAATTTGAGGGAGTTTCGGGAATGGCGAAAAAGCGAGTTCACGAGTTGGCCAAGGAACTTGGTCTGGAGAATAAGGATCTGATTACTCATCTGGAAAGATTAGGCATCACAGTCAAATCCCATGCCAGTACTTTGGAAGAAAACGAGATCGAGAGGGTCAAGGAAGATTTGCAGGCAAAGTCGCCGCGGCAAGTCGTGGAAGAACGAATTAAAACCACGGTGATCCGCCGAAGGGCCGTGCGCACCCCGGTTGAAGAAACTCCCGCCGAAGCAGCGGTTGAGGAAACGAAACCGGCGTCCGAACAGGCTGCTTCGGATACTGCCGCCGGGAACGAAACGGTTGCCGCGACGGAAGCCCCCGAAGTTAAAAAGTCAAAGGAAGAAGCGTCCGATGCTGAGTCCGCGGCTGCTGTCGGGGAAGTCAAAAAAGATGGAGCTTCCGCTAAAGAAGAAACGAAACCGGCGCCGGCCGACTCGGCGGTTTCGCCTGTTCAGGAAGCGCCATCCGTCGAACCGGCTGCGGAAACGAAGCCTGCCCAACCGGCGCCGGTGATCCTTCCCGTTAAGGTCAAACAGCCGCCGGTGATTCTTCCGGTACGGCCGCCGATGATGTCCCGGCATAAAATTACCAGACCGGATGAAAAAAAGGAAATTCCGGCCAAAGCTCCTCTCCTCAAGCCGGGTGAAAGGATTGTTACGCCGCCGCCGGAGAAAATCATCAAAAGAGAATTCGAGAAGCCCAAGAAAAAAGGCAAAGGACCGGTCGAGGTATTCATTGAAGAGGAAAAGGAAGTTCCGCGCCGCAAAGTATTAGAGAAGAAAATCGAAAAGAAGATCAAAAAAATTGATGATGACCGGGAAGTCATATTCGGCAAATGGCGGGAGGAAAAAAAGTCCGCTCCCGTCAAAATGAAGAAAACCGAAATTACGGTGCCCAAAGCCATCAAACGACGCATTCGGGTGGGTGAAACCATTACCACCGGCGAGCTGGCGAAAAGAATGGGTGTCAAAGCCGGAGAGGTGATCAACAAGCTGATGGGCATGGGGGTCATGGCCACCATCAACCAGTCCATCGATTTTGATATCATCACCCTGGTGGCCGCTGAATTCAGTTTTCAGGTGGAAAAAGCGGAAGTTGAATTTGAAGACACCATGCTGAAACCTGAAGTTGCCTCGGATAATCTCCAGCCGCGGGCTCCGATCGTCACGATCATGGGGCACGTCGATCACGGCAAAACATCGCTTCTCGACGCCATCCGGCAGACCAATGTTATCGATGGCGAAGCGGGCGGCATTACGCAGGCCATTGGCGCGTATCATGTGCATATCAACGACCGCGACATTGTTTTTCTGGATACACCCGGCCATGAAGCTTTCACCGCCATGCGCGCACGCGGCGCCCAGGTGACGGATATCGTCGTTCTGGTGGTGGCGGCGGATGACGGCGTCATGGATCAAACCGTTGAAGCCATTAATCACTCCCGGGTGGCCGGCGTGCCGATTATTGTGGCCATTAATAAAATTGATAAACCGGGCGCCGATCCCGAAAAAATCAAACAGGCGCTCACCGAGCACGGGCTGCTGTCCGAGCAGTGGGGCGGCGACACGATCTTCTGCGAAGTATCCGCCAAAAAGAAAACCGGCATTGAAGAACTGCTGGAAATGATTCTCCTGCAGGCGGACGTGCTGGAGCTCAAAGCTGATCCCGATTTGTCCGCGCGTGGCATTATCATCGAAGCCAAGCTGGACCGTGGACGCGGTCCGGTGGCAACCGTCCTGATTCAGCAGGGGACCCTGCGGGAAGGAGATGCGTTTGTTTCCAAAACCGAATTCGGCCGTGTCCGGGCGATGAACAATGATCAGGGGAAGCGCGTCAAGGAAGCCGGTCCCGCCATGCCGGTGGAAGTCATTGGATTTTCCAGCGTCCCCCAGACGGGGGCGGAATTCGTCTGTGTGGAAGATGAAAAGAAGGCGCGCAATATCGCTGAATACTGGATCAGAAAAACCAGGGAAAAAGAGCTTTCCGCTTCCTCCAAAATTACGCTGGAGCAATTGTACCAGAAGATCAAAGAGGGCGTAAAGGATTTGAACGTCATTATCAAAGCCGACGTGCAGGGCTCCATTGAAGCGATTTCCGATGCGCTGGGCAAGCTTTCCACCGAAGATGTTCAGATGAAAGTGATTCACAGTTCGACGGGCGCCATCAGCGAAACGGACGTCATGCTGGCCTCCGCATCCAACGCAATCATTATCGGATTCAATGTGCGTCCGGATGCCCGGGTAAGTGAACTGGCCTCGCAGGAAGGCGTGGAAATTAAACTCTATGATATTATCTACAATGTCATTGCCGATGTGCGCGCCGCGATGGAAGGTCTTCTCGAACCGGAATACAAAGAGGTGGTGCAGGGACGCGCCGAAGTTCGTGAGCTCTTCAAAGTGCCCAAAGTCGGCATTATTGCCGGTTGTCATGTGATCGACGGTAAAATCACGCGTTCCGCCGGCATTAAACTGGTGCGCGACAGCGTGGTCGTTTTCGATGGTAAAATCCTTTCCCTGCGGCGCTTTAAAGACGACGCCAGGGAAGTACAGACCGGTTTTGACTGCGGCATCGGCATTGAGGGCTACAATGACATTCGTGTGGGGGACGTCATTGAGGCGTATATCATCGAGACGTTGGAAAGAAAATTATAGGGGTTGCGGATTTTCTGGAAGCGACCCATCGGGAAGCGGGCAAGTAAGATGAGTAGTTTTAAAAGAGCGGACAGAGTCGGCGAGTTGATGATGGCGGAAATGGCTGATATTCTGCTCAAAGTGGTCAAAGATCCCCGCCTGCACGCGGTGACGATTACGGCGGTTAAAATGACGGATGATCTGCGCAACGCCAGAATTTATTTTGTCGAAATGGGAAAAGATGAATGCAGCGAAGAAATTATGACCGCTCTGAGTAAAGCCAGGGGATTTGTGCGGCGCGAGTTGGGCCATCGTCTGCAGCTTCGCTTAGTGCCGGATATTGTTTTTGTGCATGACAAATCCTTCGGCTACGGCAACCGTATTGAAAAACTGCTGGCCGAGATCGCCAAACAGGACGAAGATCATGGTTAAAGAAATACTGGCGGCGATTTCTCAAGGGAAGAAATTTTTAATAACAGCGCATGTTCGACTGGATGGAGACGCGCTGGGTTCGGAATTGGCGCTGTATTTGATGTTAAAGGATTTAGGCAAGGAGGCGGTCATTTACAACCAGGATCCCACGCCGGAGCATTACCGGTTTCTGCCCGCCGCTGAGCATATTGTCCATGACCTTGCGCATCTCGAAAAATACGATGTCGCTTTTATTCTGGATTGTTCCGAACTTGACCGCGTAGGTAAAATTGCCGAAGACGTGGCCAGGATTAAGACATTGATTAATATTGATCATCATGTATCTAATGGTGGATTTTGTAAATTGAGGTTGCTGGATTCAAGGGCCAGCTCCACCGGTGAACTTCTTTACCGTTTAATGCGCAAAATGCATGTGAAGATGACGAAAGACATCTGCACCAATCTCTACGCGGCCATTTTAACGGATACGGGCGGTTTCCGCTATTCCAGCACGCATGAGGATACGCTCAGGGCGGCAGGTGATCTGGTGGAAGGCGGCGCACAACCGCAATGGATTTCGGAAAATATTTATGAAAACGATCCGCCGGCCAAGATTCAGTTGTTGTCCAGGGTTCTGGAAACGCTGACGCTGGATATGGAAACCAGAACGGCATCGCTTGTGGTGACCCGGCAACATTTGCAGGACACCGGCGCCACGATGGAACACACGGACGGTTTTATTGATATTCCCCGGACCGTCAGAGGAATTGACATTGCAATGCTCTACACGCAGATGGGGGAAAAACAGTTTAAGCTGAGCCTGCGTTCCAAAGGCAAGGTCAATGTGGAAAAAATAGCCCGGAAATTCGGCGGCGGCGGTCATGTCAACGCGGCGGCCTGCCGGATCGATGGCGATATTGAAGCCATTAAGTCGCGAGTCCTGGAAGCGGTCAAAGAATTATAGGCGCTTATGGACGGTATCGTGGTGATTGACAAACCGGCAGGCGTAACTTCCCATGATGTCGTGAGTGAAGTTAAAAAGATCCTGGGCGCTAAGAAAGCCGGTCATACCGGAACGCTGGATCCCCTGGCGACCGGTGTTTTACCGGTTTGTATCAATGAGGCGACAAAACTGGCGCAGTTTTTGTCGGCCCAGAACAAAACCTATCTGGCGACCATGCTGCTGGGAGTTCAGACGGATACACAGGATACGGAAGGGAAGGTCACTGAAAAGTCGGACCGTGTTGTTTCCGAAACAGAGATTCAAGATGCGCTCAGACGATTGGTGGGCAAAGTAAAGCAGATTCCACCGGCTTTTTCCGCCCTGAAACACAAAGGCAAGCCTTTGTACAAATATGCGAGAGCCGGAGAGTTTCCTGAAATACCGGCGCGGGAAGTGGAGATATTCAGTTTAAACGTCAGGGATATTTCCTTTCCTTATGTGACGTTTGATATGTCCTGCTCCAAGGGCACATATATCCGGACGGTCTGCTCCGATGTCGGCCATGCGTTAGGCTGCGGGGCTTGTTTATCCGGTTTGCGCAGGCTCCAGAGCGGTTTTTTTACCGAAGATATGGCGGTGTCTCTGGGGAATGCCGCTGTTGCAGAGAAAAAGAAGGAATTATTGTCCAAAATGCTGGACATGGCGGAATCTCTGCCGACTTTTGCCGCCATCGAAGTCAGTGAATGGCTGGCCGGCAAACTGCGGTCCGGATTTCAGCCGGATGTGGAGATGATGCGGCAAAATGTTCTTCCTTTTCTTGCGGCGGGAGATATGATAAAGTTCACGGATTCCGACGGTTGTTTGGTAGCGGTGGCTGAAATGCAGCTGTCAGCAGGCATGATGGCCGATCAGGAGGGAAGCGCTCAGGCAGCCAGGATGCTCAGAGTATTTAACAAGAAGAA
This sequence comes from Syntrophaceae bacterium UBA4059, assembly GCA_002382045.1. Classification (GTDB taxonomy): domain Bacteria; phylum Desulfobacterota; class Syntrophia; order Syntrophales; family Smithellaceae; genus UBA8904. The sequence goes on along the minus strand of DFZJ01000059.1, from coordinate 19,625 downwards.
ATAAATGAACAATTGAAATAAACAGGAATGAATTTAGAGGGAGGAAAAAAGCGTGTTAACTTTGGAAAAGAGAAAAGCATTGATCGAGGACTACCGGCTTCACGAGAAAGATACCGGTTCGCCGGAAGTACAGATTGCTCTTTTGAGCGCCAGAATAGAATATCTGACCGAGCATTTTAAGGCGCACCAGAAAGATCATCACTCCCGGCGGGGTCTGCTGAAACTCGTCGGCCAGAGAAGAAGATTGCTCAATTACATCAAAACAGATGATGTGGAGCGTTACAGAAACATAATCAAACGTCTGGGTCTCAGAAAATAACAAGTGCCATTCAAGGGCGGAAGGCAAAAGGATAACCGATTGGACAAGTATTCGTAAATACCTGCGTCAATCGGCTTTTGCGTTTCGCCCTTGAATTTCCTGTTCCAGGCAACAACTAAGAAGGTGGAGGAAAATCAATGAGTAATGTATTCAGTACGGATTTTGCGGGGCGTAATTTTTCAATTAAGGCGAATTACGTAGCCGCGCAGGCGGACGGGGCGGCGCTGGTTTATTACGGCGATACGGTCGTGCTGGTGACGGCGGTCTCTTTAAAGAGCGTCAGGGAAGGTGTGGATTTTCTGCCGCTGACGGTGGACTATCAGGAAAAGACTTTTGCCGCCGGTAAAATTCCCGGCGGTTTTTTCAAAAGAGAGGGGCGGAACAACGAACGCGAAGTTTTAACGTCGCGGATCATTGATCGGGCGATTCGTCCCCTGTTTCCCAAGGGATATTATTCGGAAACACAAATCGTGGCCACGGTGCTGTCCGTGGATCAGGAAAACGACTCGGATGTCGCAGCGATGATCGGTGCGTCCGCCGCTCTGGAAATGTCCGACGCCCCCTTTAAGGGACCGATTGCCGGTGTGCGCGTCGGGCGGATCAATGGTGAATTTGTTGCCAATGCCCCGGCGGAAAAAATGAAGGAAAGCGAGATGAACCTTTTCCTGGTGGGGCGTAAAGTAACCCCGGGGCGTGCCGGCCGTCCGTATGACGTCGAACTGGTGATGATGGAAGGCGAAGCCAATGAGGTGGCGGAAGATATTATTATCGATGCCATTAATTTCGGACTGGAAGCCGTCCGTCCGGTTATTGATTTGCAGGACAAGATCCGTGCGGAGATTGGCAAAGCCAAGCGGCCCGTGGCAGAAGCAGCACCGGACGAGGAACTCATCGCCCGTGTGCGCACCGAAGCGCTGCCCGGTTTAAAAGAAGGTTACAGCCTGCCGCGTAAGCTGGAGCGTTACAGTAAACTGGGCGATGTCCGGGAAGCGGTCATCAAAAATATCGGCGCCGGTGATGCGGCGCTTAGTAAAAAAGTCGCGGCAATCATCGAACATCTGGAATCACGCATTTTGCGCGATATGATTATCCAGGAAAAGAAGAGAATCGACGGCCGGTCTTCGACGGATATTCGACCGATCACCTCGGAAGTGGGCATCCTGCCCCGCGCCCATGGTTCGGCCTTGTTTACCCGTGGTGAAACGCAGGCGCTGGCCGTACTCACATTGGGCACCTCCGCCGATGAGCAGCGGATGGATTATATTGCCGGCGAAGAACGAAGATCATTCATGCTGCACTATAATTTCCCGCCCTACAGTGTCGGTGAGGCCAAATCGCTGCGGAGTCCCGGCCGAAGAGAAATCGGCCATGGCGCGCTGGCGCGTAAAGCATTGGTTCCCATCCTGCCTTCTGCTGAATCGTTTCCCTACACGATTCGGATTGTTTCGGAAATTATGGCTTCCAACGGATCATCGTCCATGGCCTCCGTCTGCGGCGGAATTCTGTCTTTAATGGACGGCGGCGTGCCGGTGAAGGACATTGTCGCGGGCATTGCCATGGGACTGCTCAAAGAAGGCGATGAGGTCGTCATTCTGTCCGACATTTTAGGTGATGAAGACCATGCCGGCGATATGGATTTCAAAGTCTGCGGCACGGAAAAAGGCGTTACCGCCATGCAGATGGATATTAAGATCGACGGCCTGACCGAAGATATTTTGCGCAAGGCTCTGGCGCAGGCCCGCGCAGGCCGTATTCACATCATCGGTAAAATCCGCGAAACCATGACGGCGCCCCGCGCCGATATTTCTCTTTATGCGCCGCGGATTACCACCGTTAAGGTGAAAGAAGATCAGGTGCGCACGGTCATCGGTTCGGGCGGCAAGAACATCCGTCAGATTATCAGCGAAACCGGCGTAACCATCGATGTGGAAGATGACGGCACCGTCACGATTGCCTCGGCTGATGCCGAAGCGGCGGCCCGGGCCGTGGCGATGGTGAAGTGGCTGACCGAAGAAGCGGAAGTGGGAAAGATTTACCGCGGCACCGTGAAGAAAATTGTTGATTTCGGCGCGTTTGTCGAAATTCTGCCCGGAACGGAAGGACTGTTGCATATCTCCCAGATTGCCAAGGAAAGAATCGCCAGGGTGACGGATGTATTGCAGGAAGGCGATGAAGTCATGGTCAAGGTGCTGGAAGTCGATAAGTCCGGCAAGATTCGTCTCAGCCGTAAAGAGGCGCTGGACGCTGAAGTAAAGTAGTAATTGAGTCCGTGTCCGTCAAAAACGGACACGGACTCAATTTTTTATTTTCATGGAAACCATAAAAGTTCACATTCAAAAAATCGCAGGAAACGAAGATATCCTTTTGCCGAGGTATATGACCGGGCAATCTGCCGGTATGGATATTTGCGCAGCGGTGGCATTTGATGAAGTGATTTTGCCGGGTGAGCGCAGGAAAATTCCGAGCGGTATTGCGATTGCCCTGCCGGAAGGATATGAAGCCCAAATTCGTCCGCGCAGCGGTCTGGCGATCCATCACGGCGTTACCCTTTTAAATTCGCCCGGGACCATTGACGCGGATTATCGGGGCGAGATCGCCCTGATTGTCATTAATCACGGCGACGCGCCTTTTGTCGTGCAAAGGGGCATGCGTCTGGCGCAAATGGTGGTTCAGAAAGTCTGCCGGGCCCAATGGGTCGAATCAGCCACTCTTCATGAAACAGCCAGGGGCAGCGGCGGTTTCGGACATACCTGAATTCACTTTCTTCAAGTTTTGCATTTGTGCGGAAACAGTGATATGGAAGAGACAAATCTGCGCAGGTCAAAAGAGTTCATGAAAAAATTCAAAGTTAAAAAAACATTTCAGGAAATCAACGAAAAGATCAAAAAAGGGCGCGCCGTTGTCGTCACTGCTGAAGAAATGATCGATATCGTGGAGCGGCACGGTGACGTGGAGGCGGCGCGCCGAATTGATGTCGTGACGACCGGAACATTCGGCGCCATGTGTTCCTCCGGTGCTTTTCTGAATTTTGGGCACACCTCCCCGCGCATCAGAGCCTCCAAGGTCTGGTTCAACGACGTGCCGGCCTATGGCGGCATTGCGGCAGTCGATTGTTATTTAGGGGCAACAGAAGTAGTCGAGGGCGATCCGCTCAACAGTGTGTATCCCGGCGAATTTAATTATGGCGGCGGCCATGTCATTGAAGATCTCGTGTCCGGCAATGCCGTGAAACTGCGCGCCGAAGGGTATGGAACCGATTGCTATCCGTCACGCAAATTTGAAAAAAATATCACCATTAACGATTTAAGAGACGCCGTCCTATTTAATCCGCGTAATGCCTATCAGAACTATAATTGTGCGGTCAATCTGTCGGATACAACGATTTATACCTATATGGGCATGTTGCGCCCGCGCATGGCCAATGCATCCTATGCGACGGCAGGACAACTGAGCCCGCTGTTTAATGATCCTTATTACCGTACGATCGGCATCGGGACGCGGATTTTTTTAGGTGGGGCTCAGGGCTTTGTGGCCTGGCCCGGTACGCAGCATAATCCCCACGTGGCCAGAGGTCCTAATGGTGTGCCGAAAGAAGGCGCCGGCACACTGGCCGTAATCGGCAATTTGAAGGAAATGAGCCCCGAATGGCTGACCGGCGCCAGTATTTTAGGCTACGGCATTTCGTTGTTTGTCGGCATTGGTATTCCCATCCCCATTCTGGATGAAGACATGGCACGGTTTACCGCGGTAAAAGACGCGGATATTTATGCGCAGGTCTATGATTACAGCATGGACTATCCCAAAGGAAATCCTAAACCGATTGCGGAAGTCAGCTACCGGGATTTGAGGGGCGGCTCCATTACCATCGACAATAAAAAAGTTATTACGGCTCCGCTATCCAGTTATTACAAGGCCAATCAAATCGCCAATATTCTGAAAGACTGGATTGAAAGCGGCAAATTTCTGCTGGGAGAACCGCAGCAGAATTTACCAAATATAAATCATACCTAATTATTTTATTGTTTCTCGATTACCGGAATAAAATTTCTTAAATTTTTTCTAAATAGATGAAAACACTATATGTTGTGGCATGAATATTTCACAAATACATGATGATGTATATTATCAATAATTAATATTAATTAATCTTATGTAATTTTGATCATCATTAAGTTTTTTCCTTGACATTTTCTTTTGATTGTAGTTTTTTTTAATCAAACTAAAAGGTATTACTTTAACTCACTATGGAAAATACGAAGAAAAATAGAGTGAAAAAATTTCGAGAATCCATTCCTCTGAGTGTGTCGCAGCTTGCCCGTAAAGCGGAGCTGACACCACAAACCATTGCCAAAATGGAAAAAGGGTTGCCTACAAGAAAGAACTCGGAGCTGAAAGTGGCTAAAGCCTTGCAGAAGACTTATGAGGAAGTTTTCCCTCAATAAGGGCAAAAGGTATTGTATGATGTTTCATCTGGAGGCATTGGTTGTAAATGAAAATTGGCCGGTATCTGGTTGCCTTTCTGTTTTTAATGACGCTTTTGATAACCTTCGGCAACAGAGGGGTTGTTGATAATTATTTCATGGGTAAAAGACTGTCGCAGATGAAAGCGGAAAATAACGATCTGGCAGCGCAAAACAAACAACTGGCAGAAAAAATAATTTTATTGCGAAGTGATCCGGCTTACATCGAGTCCATAGCGCGCAATGAGCTGGGTATGGTAAAAAAGGGAGACGTTGTTTACCGGCTGACTAATTGAACGAAAGCCTGTTTTCAGGTAAGCAATCACACAACGGTGCTTTAATGGATCTAAAAGAATTATTTACAGGGAAAAAACAGCTTGTCGGTCTGGACATCGGTTCACATTCTTTGAAACTGGCCGAGATTGTCAGTACCTCCAGCGGCCAGATGCTCAACCGGTTCCGCCAAATCTTCTTGCCACCCGGCACCATCGTTGATGGTGTGGTGGAAAATCCCACTGCTTTGGCGGCAACGATTAAAGAGCTTTTCCGTAATTCCGGTTGCAAGGGAAAAGGAATCGTCACCTCACTTTCCGGCAATTCCGTCATTGTTAAAAAAGTCACCCTTGCTCAAATGGAAGAGACAGAGCTGCGCGAATTGATCCATGATGAAGCCGGCAAATATCTTCCTTTTGATAATATGGATGATGTGAACTATGATTTTCAGATTCTCGGAGATAATGAGCAGAATCCCAATCAAATGGACGTCATCATTGTCGCCGCCAAGAAGGCGGATGTCAGCAGCTATCTGGATGCGATTACCGCAGCCGGTCTTACGGTCATGATCATGGATGTGGATTCTTTTGCGCTGGAAACCATGTATGAGGCCAACTATGAATTTGAAGAGAATGATATTGTCGTCATTGTTAATATTGGCGCGCACTTGACCAATATTAATGTCATTAAAGGCGGGATATCCATTTTTACCAGAGATTTTACGATCGCCGGAAATGAAATCACTGAGCGGTTGCAGGAAAAATATCAGGTGTCGGCGGAAGAAGCTGAAGCTATGAAAACCGAAGGCCTGGAAGGCGAACAGGAAAATATGGATCTGAAAAACGCCATTTTAGATTGTGCCGAGCCGATCTGTTCAGAAATCGAAAGATCCGTTGATTACTTCCGTTCAACATTCGGAGGCGATTACATCAAGCATGTTTATCTATCCGGCGGATCTTCCAGAATTGCAGGGTTAGACAACCATTTATCGCAGCGTCTGAACATAGAGACAGAGTTAATGAATCCGCTTTTAAAAATCGGCCATAACAAGAATAATATTGATGCCGGAAAGCTCGACAGCATCAAAACAATCGGTGCGGTAGCCATTGGGTTGGGTTTAAGGAAAATAGGTGATAAATGATTAAAATTAATCTTTTACCTTACCGTGAAAAAGAAAAGAAAGATAATCTGGCCAGACAGATTACGATTATTGCCGGGTCGTTTATCTTTTTTGTTCTTTGTCTTGTCTTGTTCCAGCTCCATATGGTTTCACAAGTCAGTGATTTAGAAAAAAAACTTGAGGATTCCAAAGCAACTTTAAAAGTTTTAGACGGCAAAGTGGGTAATTTGGAAAAGTTTAAACTCAAGAAAAAGGAACTGGAGCTGAAACTGGGGGTCATCGGCACACTGGAAGAAAACCGATTATTGCCGGTAAAAACGCTTGATGATTTATCCATGCTGGTTCCACAAAACAGCATTTGGCTTACCAGAATTGTACAAAAAAATGACAGTCTGACCATCGAGGGAATCGGCCGTGACAATATTGTCGCTGCTGATTTCATGAAAACCATTGAAAATTTTCCCCCCATCAAGTCGGTCGATTTGGTTTCGTCAAAAAATGTGGTGATTGCCAATACAACGTTGCAGCAGTTTATTTTTTCCTGCACAATGAAAAAGGGATTTTAATGATGCCCATCACAGTAAACGATATTAAAAAATTGTCTCCGCAGGCCAAAGCCCTGATCGTCGTGCTGATCGTTTTTGTTATCGGTTACGTTTATTACGCTTACTTTTTAGCCGATACGTTAACCAAAAAATCGGAGCTGGACAAAGAATATCAGGATATTGAATCACAAATTAGTCAAAAAGAAAAAATGGCGAAGCAATTCGATAAATATAAAGCTGAAGTTGCGGCGCTGGAACAAAATTATAAAGTGGCTTTGTTAAAACTTCCCGACCAGCGGGAAATTCCCGGCCTTTTTCATTCTGTCGCGTTGGCGGGAAGAGATACGGGTGTTGAGTTTATATTGTTTGAGCCTCAGGCTTCTGTGCCAAAAACCATGGCGGACTCTCCTAAATTGTCCGACAAGCTGAAACCTTCCGATAAGCAGCAGGAGGAAAAAGAAAAGGCGGAAGCTGAAAAATCAGGCGGCACGCCGGCGAAGCCCGGTGACGGCAAGAAGGCGCCGGCGCCTGAGCCTTTTTACGAGGAAATACCGGTGAGAGTGACCGTGACGGGCAATTTCCAAAATATTGTTCACTTTTTTGAAAAAGTGGCCAAACTTCCGCGCATTATCAATATTTCCGATATTTCCATGGGTGACCGGAGGGATGTTAAAGGACGGGGAAATCACATTACGTCATCTTGTACTGTGAAAACATACATGTTTGTGGACAAAAAAGAGAAAACAAGTGAAAAGAAAAATGAAAAAAAATAAAATCATCATTTTGTGCAATTTGTTGATTCTTTTGACGATCGCTTTTTGTGCGTTTGGCGCGGAAACCAATAAGCCATCCGTGAAAACGCCGCCATCCGCGCCGAAAACCGTCCAGCATCCCATACAAGCGCCTCCCGTGCCACAGGTGTTGCCGACGCAGACGAGTTTTTACAGTTATAATCCCGTGGGCAAGCCGGATCCGTTTAAACCTTTTATTGAAATGCAAGTGGATGTAGCAAAAAAAGCAAAAGCCAGCAAAGTGGAATCCATCTATCCCTTGCAGCGAGAGGGAGTGGAAAATTTCAACCTGGTTGGCATTATGGGGGACCAAACGCGTCGGGTGGCTGTTGTTCAGGATGCGGCCAACAAATTTTACCCGCTTTTTATCGGAACCCGCATTGGTCGTAATAACGGAAAAGTAACCAATATTCTGGCAGATCGTATAACCGTGGATGAGTTGGACGGGAAAAAAGTAAAAAGAATTATTTTGAAACTGCGTAAAAATATCTAATGAGGTAATATCATGAAAAAATGTTTATCCAAAATAATCCCTGTTTTGATCATCTTTTGGATTTTTTTATATGCTCCGGTCGGGATGATTACGGATTTATATGCAGATCAATATAAGAATCCCGGCGCCAAAAGCGAATCGGCAAATGTCGGTTATCTGGAAAACGTACTATTTGACAAGTTGTCCGGCCGGGAAAGAGTCCGTCTGGTGGTATCTCAGCAGCCCTCGATTGCCCCTACGTCCATTCAGGGCGATAATAGTGTGCTCATCAGTCTGGAAAATTTGTATGCACCCGACAACCTGCGGGAAATCCTGACGTGGAAACAGGCTCTTAATGTAACGGACGTGCAGCTTCAGCAGCGATCGTCGGAAGGCAAGCAATGGATTAATTTAAAAATTAACCTAAAAGAAATGGTTCCCTATTCCATCAGACAGGAAGGAAAGATTGTTGTCATTGATTTCAATATTTCCAGTGTAGAAGCAAAGTTAAGCGCTAACAATCAAATAAAATCCGGAACGGCAATGTCTGGTGGCGCCCCTGAAGGAAATGAAATCAAAAAAACGGTACCATCCGAAACAACACAAAAGTTTATAGATAGAATGATATCCCTTGATTTTCAAGAGGCGAATATTAAGAGCGTTTTACGGTTAATGGCTGAATACGGTAATGTAAACATAATTTCTGGGGATGACGTTAAAGGCAATGTTACTGTAACGATGAAAAGTGTGCCTTGGACTCAAGCATTAGATGCTATCCTGGATATACAAGGCCTGACAAAAAAACAAATGGGTGATGTCATCAGCGTGATGACGAACGATAGAAAGAAAAAAGAGGAAGCCGACAAAGCTGCGGCAGAAACGAGCGCAGTTAAAGCGGAAGAAACTCGTAAGGAAAGAGAACTAAAAATTCTAATCGAAAAAGGGAAATTACGTCAGATTCTGATTGAAACAAAAATTGTGGAAGTAACGGATGATTTTACCAGAAATCTGGGTATTCAATGGGGATTCGGTCAACACGCATCCACCGGGAATTATGGATTGGGTTTCGCTGGTGGCACCAATCCACTCTCGACGAGTAACGCTCAGGCGATCAATTATCCGTCTGAGATTACCTCCTTAACCGCCACCACGCCATTAACGATGGCGGCAGTCAATTTTCCATCCGCTGTAACCGGGCCGACTTTTGGTCTTGTTTTTGGAGGGGCCAAAGGCTTTATTGAAACTCAGCTCAATGCACTGGAGACGACCACTGAAGGTAAAATCATTTCAGCGCCCAGAGTCGTGACGATGGACGATGTGAAAGCCGTCATCAAGCAGGGTGATGAAGTGCCCTACGTGACGCCGGCTTCAGGCAGTTCGCCGGCCAGCGTTACCTTTAAAGAAGCTGTTTTGCGATTGGAAGTAAAGCCCAAAATTACCGATGAAGGCAAGATTGCCATGGAAATTAAAGCGACCAATGATACGCCCGACTATGCTACCGGACAGATTCTTCAGGGCAATCCGCCTATTCGTAAGAATGAAGTGGAATCCAAGGTTGTCGTAACCGACGGAGATACGGTTGTGATCGGGGGCATCTCCCGAAATACGGAGAGCAAAGCGGTATCCGGACTTCCCCTGTTTTATAAGATTCCGGTTTTGGGATGGTTATTCAAAACGGAAGGTGTCGAAAAGCATAAGCGGCAGTTGATGATATTTATTACGCCAAAGATATTGTCTGATTCCGGATATGTTGAAGATCAATGTGATACGGCGCTTGCCGATAAACTGGACCGTTGTCCCAAGCGGAATTAAAAAAACACTCCCGGAGCATCAATCCCTCTGCAGTCCAATGCGCGGCGGGATTTTTATCGGTCAATGCACAAAATTAAATCCGATGTGCGAATTGAGCGGATCAAGCCATGAAACTGAAAACAATCGTCCTGTCTGTTTTACTTTGCCAGTTATTTCTGGTCTCCTGTACCAGCACGCCCTGGCATAGAGATCAGGCCAATGTATCTTTAAAAAACGGGATGGCTTTGATTGAGGCGCGACAGTATTTAGGTGCGCTCAAAGAACTGCTGGAGGCTGATAAATACGCTCCCGACGATCCGGTCATCAATTATCATTTAGGCATTGCGTATCTGGGACGTGGTTTAAGGGATATGGCCATGGAAAGGTTTCAGAGGGCCGTATCCTTAAAGGATGATTATTCGGAAGCGCACAATTATATAGGCACCCTGTACATGGATATGGGGCAATGGCAGAAAGCCATTGATTCGTTTGATCAAGCATTGAAAAATCATATTTATGAGACACCGGGGCTTGCTCTTTATAACTCCGGTTGGGCTTATTATAACCTGCAAAATTATGATATGGCCATGTCCCGGTATCAGCAGGCACAAAGACAGGATGGGATGGCCAATTTACAGCCGCAAATCGAAAAAAATATCGGATTAATCTATATCAAAAAATCGGATCTGAACCAGGCCAGGGAGCATCTGGAAAAATCCGTTCAGTTGAATCCTTCTCTTTATGATGCTCATTTTTTTCTGGCGGAAACTTATTTGAAATTAAAAGACACGGCCAATGCAAAAAAATCCTTTCAGCAGGTTGTTAAGCTTGCCCCGCAATCGGCTTTGGGCAAAAAAGCACGGGAGCACTTGCGGTCTTTGTAATGATGGACAATCAAAGCTTCGAAAAAACCCGTCTTGTTTTTCTCGATCAATTCCATGGTCTATGCCGGAATAATATGTATCCGGATGCTCTGGCGCTGGCGCAGCAAAGATTAAAAGCATGGCCGATGGACGCTGACGCTTATATAGCGGCAGGTGAGGCGCAAGTTGCGCTGGCGCATCTGGCGGAATCCCAACAGATGCTTTGCGAACTGGAGAAAAAAATTTCCGCTTTGGCCGGTGTGTTTGCCCGGATGGGAGAGTTTTATACAAAAAAAGGCTATGCCCGAGAGGCTCAACTTTGTTATCAGCAATATCAGGTTTATCATCCGTCTGCCGAGAAACGTCAGGCATTAACCTCGCAAAGTACCAGCTTTGAGGAAGTGCAAAAAAATGAAAGTAACCTGGATCAACAAGATCATGCTGCTTCTACCGATCATTTGATTCATACGCTGTCGGGATGGTTGATCAATATTCGCAGGATTAAAACGCATGCCGCAAGCCATCAATAATTTTTCTCTCCCCAGAATTCAGACCGTCCGGAGAAAATTCCCTGATTATCATGTCGATGGCATCCTGTTTTCCAATAGGAGCAATATCCGCTATCTGTCGAAATTTACCGGCAGTGACGGCTTGCTGATTTTAGGCTCCGATGACGGCAGGCTCCTCGTTGATGGACGCTACACGGCCCAAGCCGCTGCGGAGGTTCAGGGGATTTCCGTTCTTCATTATCAAAATAAAATTCAGGGAATCGAGCAGGCCGTGAGGGAGTTGGGCCTGAAAAAAATCGGTTTTGAAGCCGCTTGCGTTACTGTCGAAATGTACCATGATTTAACGCGAGCGATTAAAAAGGTTCAATGGGTCGGTCTGGGGAGTGAATTGAGATTGCTTCGGGCTTATAAAGACAGCCATGAAATGGCCGCCATGAAAAAAGCGGCGGCTATCGCCTCACAGGCCATAGGCACGCTTGCCCGCGAAATACAACCCGGCTGGACGGAACAGGAAACGGCTCTGCAACTGGAAATGACGGCGCGCCTTGCGGGAGCCGAGCAGATTGCTTTTGAAACGATTATCGCCTCCGGAGAGAATGGCGCGCTGCCTCACGCTCAGCCGACCCATCGTAAAATCAGAAATGGCGATTTGGTGGTTATTGATTTTGGCGTCAAATATCGCGGCTACTGTTCTGATGAAACTTGCACATTTGCATTTGGGGAATTGACAGGTGATAAAAAAAATGCTTATCGTGCCGTACTGCGGGCTCACGATGAAGCCATCCTGGCCATCAGGGCGGGAATAGCCGCGGCTGATGTGGATAAGCTGGTTCGTGGTGTGCTGGGTAAAAAATACAGCCGTTATTTTGTACACGGAACAGGTCATGGGGTCGGTCTGGAGGTTCATGAAGCACCCCGGCTGGCGCCGAATTCGCAGGACGTTTTAAAGGCCGGAATGGTGGTGACGGTTGAACCCGGTCTTTATTATCCCGGCCTGTGGGGCATCCGGATTGAAGACACGGTTTTCGTGAAAAAAAATAGTTGCGAAATAATTTCAAAAATGAAAAAAGATCTCGTCGTCATTGAATAAAATTGAGGTTAAACTGTCATGAAGGTATTTCCAGAAGACCTGCTTTACAGTCGCGAACATATTTGGGTACGGGTTGACGGAGATATGGCTACGCTGGGGATTACGGATTACGCCCAGGAAAGTCTCGGAGAAATCCTGTCGATAGAATTCCCTGAAGTGGATGCCTATGTGGAACGCGACGAATCTTTCGGCTCGATTGAATCCACCAAGGCGGTGGTTGATCTGATTGCTTCGGTCAGCGGGACAATTGTCAGCGTCAATGAAGACATTAATGACGACATCGGCATCATTAACAGTGATCCTCATGATACCGGCTGGCTGGTTGTCATTGAGATGGATGATCTGGAGCAGCTGGATGATCTTCTGGATGCCGCGGGCTACCATGATTTTATCATGCAGCAGGAAACTAGCTGAAATTCTCTTATGACCTGGCGGTTGCTTAATTATCGGCCATACAGCGCTTTCGAAAATATGGCCATTGACGAAGCTGTTTTTCAGGAAACGGTAAAAAATAAGAAGCCTCCGACGTTGCGTTTTTTCGGCTGGCGTCCGGCGGCCGTTTCTATCGGCTATTTTCAGGAATTAAAAAACGAAATCAATTTTAATCAGTGCCAATTGAACGGTGTGGACATTGTCCGCAGGATAACCGGTGGTAAAGCCGTTTATCACCGGGATGAAGTCACCTATTCGCTTACGGCCGAAAATTCAGAAAAAATATTTCCCGAAAATATTTCCGGGACCTATGAAAAAATCAGTCTTTGTCTGGCGCGCGGCCTGTCTGAACTGGGGATTCATGCTCACCTGGCGGAAGGGGGGAAGAGCGCTGCGGGCAAAAAGAAGAACGCGTCCCCCTGCTGTTTTTCGGTACCGTCCGGCAATGAACTGCTGGTCGACGGCAGGAAAATTTGCGGCAGTGCGCAAATGCGAACGCACGGGGGGTTTTTGCAGCACGGGTCGCTCTTGATGACATTTGATCCGGTGGAAACCGCTGCCTTGATTCCGTCGTCCCGGGCGTCGAAACCGGCCGAAAAGCTCAGATCTTCCGTCACGGCTGTCAATGAGATGATTTCTTCACCCGTCAGCGCGGAGACCCTCTGCTCGGTTTTGCAGAAGGGTTTTATCGACGAATTGGGCATTTGCCTGTCCGAAGAGCCGCTAACACCTGCCGAAAAAAAATTAAGTCAGCATCTGATCAAAAAATATGAAAGTGACGCGTGGAACTGGCAGCGAAAAAAAGAAGCCTTTAAGGCAGATTAAAGGTCGTCACGGGCTAACTGTATTTATTTAGTTGCAATTTCGCTTCAGATCACATATAGACAAACCTCAAGCCGCGCAGAGCATCATGGTGAAAAATTTAAATAAGCTGCCGCGGATGAAAAATTGTATGCGGGTAACAGCTGGAAATCATAAAGAGAATTAGCACTTTTAAAGGGTTCCGCAAAAAGTGATTTCCGAGCAGGGAGCGTGATTTAAAACTTATTGGAAATTCATGGGTAGTTGACGGTGCGCAGATCAGTCTGTTTGTGCCGTGCTGCCCTTTTTTTGCGTTTAAAAGTCACCGGTGTCACCCTGAGCCTGGCCTGCCCTGAGCTGGCCGAAGGGAAAGGTGAATGAGACGATGTTACAGTATGCTTCGACAGGCTCAGCATGACCAGCATGGCATAATCATCAAGGTAATATAACCATTATTGCGGAGGAAAAACATTGGAAGTAAAAGTCATTGATAACGATGTGGAAAAAGCTCTTAAGATTCTGAAAAACAAACTTTCGAAAAGCGGGTTATTCAAAGAATTGAAAGTTCGCCGGGCCTATGAAAAGCCGTCAGTTAAAAAGAAGAGAAAAACAATCGAAGCGCGCCGCAGACTGGCCAAGGTTCAACGCCGTCGCAGCAATTAATTTTGTCTGAAAAAAGAGCAACCCTCTTGCTTGATCGTTTTGGCTTGATATAAGGAAACGAGCGGTATGGAAAAGCAATATATTGTCGACGAATTATCCAAGGAAGAATCATGGCGGATCTTCCGCATCATGGCGGAATTTGTAGAATCCATCGAGGTTCTTTCGAATGTTCATAATGCCGTGACGATTTTTGGTTCGGCCCGCGTCAAACCCGGCGATAAGTATTATCAAATGGCGGAAAAGCTCGGGCAGCTTCTGGCTCAAAATGGATTTGCCGTCATTACCGGCGGCGGCCCGGGCATCATGGAAGCGGGCAATAAAGGTGCGGCGGAAGCAGGCGGTCAATCCGTGGGCATGAATATCAAACTGCCCTTTGAACAGAAACCCAACCCCTATGCCAATCTGCAGCTTGACTATAAATATTTTTTCATCCGTAAAGTCATGTTTGTCAAATACGCGGTTGCCTATGTCATCATGCCGGGTGGTTACGGGACGATGGACGAGTTTTTTGAAGCGCTGACGTTAATCCAGACGAAAAGAATGAGAAGCTTTCCCATCATCCTGATGGGCAGAGATTACTGGCAGGGTCTGCTGGATTGGCTGCAAAACAGCATGCTGAAAAATAATATGATTCTTCCCTTCGACCTCGAAATGATTCAAATTATCGACGAACCTGAAGAAGTTGTCAAGCATATCAAGAAATACGTCATCGTTTAAACGCAACCTATTTCTCCTCCGCGAGCGTCATATATGACCCTGGAAAAATCAATCATTGACTTAAAAAAGGGAAAAGTTGCGCCCTGTTATCTTTTATATGGCGAAGAAGAATATCTGATCAACGAAACACTCCATCAAATACTGGATATCATCGTGCCGGAATCCGATCGTGATTTCGGTCTTTTTTTTCTCGACGGTGAGAATTCGGATTTTGATGTCCTGAAGGATCATCTCCTGGCCCCGTCGCTTTTGGGCGGCCGAAAAGTGGTCGTTGTAAAAAACACGCCGATTTTTCAATCGCGCGAAAACCTGGCTGATCTGATTCAAAAAATCCGTGACAACATCGATGAACACCCCGATAAGGCCGCCAAGTCTTTTCTTAATTTTCTGAAGCTATCCGGTTTTGCCTGGGAAGACATGCAGGGTTCCGGATGGCAAAAGATTACGGACGAGCAATGGCGTAAAGCCGTGGAAGGAGATTCAGGGGACGACAGGAACAAATGGTTGCCGCGGATGGTCGAAATTTGTGCCGGCCGGGGATGGACATCCGGCAGTGTTGCCGATCCATCCGAGCAATTTGAAGAACTGTTGACACAGGGTCTTCCTGCGGGAAATTGTTTAATTATGACCGCCGAAGCGGTTGATAAAAGAAAAAAAATATTCAAAGTCATCGACAAATCCGGTATTACTTTGCACTTTGGTGAGATTAAGGGGGAAGCGGCAACCCGGGAAACGCTGAAGGCTGAAGCGCGGAAATTACTGGACCAGTGCGGCAAGAAGCTGACTCCCGCTGCCTGGATCGCACTGGGGAAAAAGACGGGATTTCAGCTTCGCCCTTCTTTAAATGAACTGCAGAAGCTCACTTCATTTGTCGGCGAGCGTTCCGCTATTGAAGAGACGGATGTTGAAGCCGTTGTCGGCAAGACCAAAGAAGATTCCATCTTCGATTTAACAACGGCGCTGGCCGAAAAAAATGCTCGGGCGGCGCTTTTGGCCCTGAAAGGCTTGCTGGATCAGGGAGAGCATCATTTGATGATTCTGACGATGATCAGCCGTGAAATTCGCCTGCTTTTGCAGGCGTCGGTACTGGTCCGTTCGGGGAAACTGCCCAGAATCACACCAAGCATGGAGTATGGTTCCTTTCAGAAAAATATTTATCCTGCTGTGTTGGGGCTTTCGCCTGCCGCATCCCGCAAGGAAGATCTGCTCGTCAATAAGCATCCCTTTGTCATTTACAACGCGCTGCGTCATTGCAGCCGGTTTTCCTATCCGGTCCTTTTGAATTACCTGGATGATTTACTGGATATGGACCGCGCGATGAAGTCTTCGGCCACGGATCCTCAGTTGCTTCTGGAGCGCTTCCTGATCAAGGCTTGCGCTATAGCTTCCTGATTTTATTCTGAACCTGCCTTTGTGCGCGGGAAAGTTTGCGGGCAGGCCCTTTTTTATGGACAGGGCGGTTGTCTTCTTCCCCGACTTCATCTTTTTGGCCAAACAATTCGTCATCGGCCGGCGCCGTCAACAGCTTATTCACGATGGATTCAAATTCCAGTGATGATAATGCGGCTTTGCCTCTGCGTGTTGCATAAGAGGCTACTTCACGATCGGAAGAAACCACCAGAATTTCCTCATCGGTAGAAGCGGTGATTCTTTTCAGAACGTCATCGGCTTTAACGCCCCGGCCCGAGTAGATGATGTGAATGCCCGATGAATAGTCCCGTTCCTCCTGTGCGGGACCACTTAGCCAGCCGTCAAAAACCACGGTAATGCGGTGATCTTTTCTGCCCCGGTATCGGGCGAGCCAGGCAATCAGAGCGTTGCGTCCCGCTTCTAGGCTGTGCCGTTCAAAGCGCTTCATGGTGATGGACTGCCGGATCAGGTTGTAACCGTCAATTAAAATATGCATGTCTGATTGTCGCACATTGACGCCTGATGATCCAGCAAAAGAATGACTTCAAAGGCGCGTCGTATCGTTGTCATACGGCAGAGCACTGAGAATCGGGAGGCACCCGGCAAGAGTCTCAGTCTGTTTCCTGATGACCCGGCGGCAAAAGGCTGGCGATATGGCGCATTCGTAACGGATCTTGCCTTGCCGGCGGTTGACGTCTATAGTAGGAGGAAATTTACCAACAACGGCGCCTAAAAGCGGTAAAAATTGAAGGCGGGTACCGTTTAAAAATTTATGTCTTTTTAAGTCCTTGATTTTATTTGGCTGGGGAACAAGGATTCGAACCTTGATTAACGGAGTCAGAGTCCGTCGTCCTACCATTGAACGATTCCCCAGTAAGGAATGTCGAAAACCTTGCCCGCCTGATTTTGAGCTGCAAAACCCGCTCGCGGGTGCGCTGTATATAATGCGATTGATTTTTTATGTCAACCAATTTTCTTCACTTTTCGCCGTCCAGGGGAAGTGTTCTTCCGATAACGGATAAAACCTGAATCCTTATCGGGAACCCTTGTTGATACAGGCAGATGAACACAAAAAGGCTGAGGTCCCTGCCTGTCATGATCAGGCCGGGACGGGGCATCCGGATGTGGCAGGCGATTTTTTACAGCTAATAATCTGTTGCATTTCAGACGGATGGCAGGTATGTCCTGCAACAGGAAAATCAGATAGATTATTTTTGAAAAGGAATCTTTTATA
Organism: Syntrophaceae bacterium UBA4059; assembly: GCA_002382045.1. Lineage (GTDB taxonomy): Bacteria > Desulfobacterota > Syntrophia > Syntrophales > Smithellaceae > UBA8904. Next base: position 2,135 of record DFZJ01000059.1, on the reverse strand, counting down.
TGACAACAAATTCATTACCCAGGATAGTCATTAGTGGTTCGGGACTTTGGACACCATCGAATGTTATAACGAATGAGGAACTGGTTGAAAGCTATAATGCCTACGTGAAAAAGTTTAATGCGGATCACGCAGCGGATATCGCTGCAGGTAAAGCAGAGGAACAACACACCTCCAGCGTAAGGTTCATTGAGAAAACATCCGGAATCAAAGCGCGGCATGTCTATACAAAAGAAGGCATTTTAGATATCAATCGTATGCGTCCCAAGTTTCCCGAAAGAAAAGATGAAGAATTAAGCAACCAGGCGGAGATCGGCGTTTTGGCAGCGCGGCAGGCCATGGCGTCTGCCGGTAAGGCGGCCGCGGATATTGATGCCGTTATTGTAGCCGCTGCTTATACGCAACGGCCCTATCCCGCCATCGCCATTGAAATACAGAATGAGTTGGGTATTAATGGTTTCGGATTTGATATGCTGGGGGCTTGTTCGGCGGCGACATTCGGTCTCCACCGGGCCTATGACAGCCTGATGTCCGGTTCGGCAAAGTGTGTTTTAGCGATCAACCCCGAACTGGTGACTCCCCAGGTCAATTTTTGTGATCGTGCCAGCCATTTCATCTTTGGCGATGTCGCTACCGCTATCATCATGGAACGATCAGATACCTGCACCAGCCCGAACAGTTATGAGATTCTCAGCACAAAAGCGCTGACCCGTTTTTCCAATAATATCCGCTCCAACATCGGACATATGACGTATGCCACAGATGTGGCGCCTTTCGGATGGGACAAACTGTTTCATCAGTCCGGGCGCAAGGTGTTTGAAGAAGTCAGTCCGGTTGCCGCCAAACATATTAACGACCATCTGGCCAGTCTTGGTTTTAGACCTCAGGATGTGAAACGGTTCTGGCTTCACCAGGCCAATATCAATATGAACAATATGGTGATCAGGGAAATTCTTGGCAAAGATGTCGAGGAAGCAAAGATACCGACAATTCTGGACCGATACGGAAACGCAGCCTCCGCAGGGTCCATCATCGCTTTTCATCTTTACAATAATGATCTGAAAAAGGGTGACATCGGAATGATCTGTTCCTTTGGCGCCGGATATTCCGTTGGCAGTCTGGTGTTGCGTAAGCGCTGAGCGAAGTCCGGACGTGAAACCGGACGCCGGATCAATCATAACTTCCTTACGGCAGTTTAATTTTTCTTTTTTCCGTCTGCGGACAGGGCCGATAGAAAATGGCAATGTTGCCGATGAGGCCGACCAACTCGCTTTGGGTCGCTTGGGCAATTTCTGCGGATATTTCCTTTTTGGCTTCTTTGAATTCGCCGAATTTTACCTTGATAAGCTCATGATCTTTCAAGGCGAGATCGACCGAACCGAGCAGTTGTTCGGTCACACCTTTGGCGCCGATCATGACCAGTGGTTTTAGATGATGCGCCTCTCCGCGCAGATATTTGCGTTGTGAGCTTTTGAGGGGTTCCATTTTGTCTTCCTTCCTGTTTAAATTCATTTCCGTATAGCACAGATAAAAGCACAATGAAAAAATCAACGCTTTTGTCACTTTAAATGAAGAGCAGGCGTTAAAACGGGCGCGCAAAGCAGACGACGCTCAGGCCGCCGGGGTTTGAGTGAGGTTCATCCTGCAAGAGCCGTGTTACATCGTGCAATTTGCCTCCTTTGGCAGTTTTTTTATAAGCGATTCTCTTGCCTGATGCAACATGTTTCAGCGGTAAAAAAGGGAAAGCTTATGAATCGTGTAAATTACTTCAGTGTTTACAATATGGCATTCAATCTGCTATGCTTCAAGGAGAAAAAATTACAGTATTGACTTTGAAAGGAGAAGAATGATGTCTAATCAAAAGCCGTGGTTGAAGTTTTATAAAGATGTACCGGAAACAATCGACTACCCCCGTGTGACGATGTATGAGGCCTTGATGCAAACCGTCGAAAAATATCCGGATCGCATCGCTTATGATTTTTTCGATTACACCTCAACCTATCGTCAGTTTGCGCGGGACATTGACCTTTGCGCGGATGCGCTGGCCTCCCTCGGCCTGAAGAAGGACGACCGGATCACGATTTCCATGCCGACATCCCCGCAGGGCCTCATCTGCTTTTATGCAGCCAATAAGCTCG
>DFZJ01000077.1:2350-2586 GCA_002382045.1 Syntrophaceae bacterium UBA4059 | reverse complement strand
TACGGATTCTTATCATCCGGCGGCAGGCAGGCGATGAGTCTTTCCATGCCGATGCCGAAGCCGATTCCCGGAACTTCCGGACCGCCCAGAAAACTGACCAGGCCGTCATAACGCCCGCCGCCCGCCAGGGAATTCTGCGCGCCCAGTGCGCCGGATTTTACTTCAAAGGCTGTTTTCGTGTAGTAATCCAGGCCGCGCACCATTCGGGGATTGATTACATAGGCCAGTTTCAGTTC
>DFZJ01000077.1:0-2316 GCA_002382045.1 Syntrophaceae bacterium UBA4059 | reverse complement strand
TTGGTATCAATACGTCTCTGACAATCAGGGCAAAGAGCGCCCTCCGATCCTTTCAAAAAGTCAACGACGGCTTGAGAAAAAACCGGGCGACAGGCTTTGCAGCCCAGGGAATTAATTTCCAGCGATAACTTTTCCACGCCGGCTTTCTCCAGGAAATGCATCAGCATGAAAATAACTTCCGCATCGGAGGCAGGCGTATCATCTCCAAATAATTCCACGTCAATTTGATGAAACTGGCGGAAACGTCCTTTTTGCGGACGTTCACGGCGGAACATGGGGCCTATGGTGTAAAGCCGTGTGACCGGATCGGAGGCAAACAGATTATGTTCAATGTACGCGCGGATAACGGACGCCGTGGCTTCCGGGCGCAAGGTCAAAAGTTCGTCGTCGCGGTCGCGGAAGGTGTACATTTCCTTTTCGACGATATCGGTGGTCTCACCGATACTGCGCTGGAATAACGCTGTTTTTTCCATGATCGGCACGCGAATTTCGCAGAAACCGAAACATTCAAAAACATTTCGGGCGGTCAATTCCACCTGATGCCAGGTGGGTGAATCCTTTGGGAGAATATCTTTAATGCCCTTGATCGCTGTAATTCTTTCCATAATGATGTTCCTGATGGTTCCGAAAAAAGTCAATGATGGTCAACCTTTTCCAAGACCATCGTATTCTAAATTAAATCGATGATTTCTAGCATATCGTCGGAGGGTTCGCAATCAAATATTGCTGATGGATGATTTCCGTATTGATGTCGTGTGGATTACCAGAACGACCGGATTACATATCGTTACAAGAATAATAAATGACTCAATCTACGCGCTAAAAAAAGAGTGGCCCTTGCAGACCACTCCGGATCAACTCTTCAATTAAGCCCAGACGATTTTTTTTACATGATCCAATGTCACTTCTTTGATCGGATACATGTCTTCGACAATTTCCGCCGGTTCAAACCAGAGCTTAATTTCTTTCTCCGCATCTTCCGGGCTGGAAGATGCATGGACAACATTTTCAAACACGCCAGATGTCGTGATCCGGCCATAGGCTCCTCTTATGGATACGGGGTTGGCCTTTTCCGGATCCGTATGTCCGACAATATCCCGAATTTTAACAATAGCGTCATCCCCCTGATAGACCAGAGCGAGCACCCGGTGAGTCTTATGCACGTCACCCAGGATATACTCAATCAGTTCTTCGAAAAAAGGTTTGTCTTTGAGGTGTTCATAATGCTTTTCAGCCAGTTGACGGCTGACACGCACAACCTTTGCGCCCATGATGGTCAGTTTCGCCTCTGCTAACCGGGAGATAACATTTCCCGTCAGTGACTTGACGAGTCCATCAGGTTTGATAATGATTAAAGTCTGTTGAATGGCCATATCCGTTCCCCTGTCATAGTATTTTAATGTTTTTATATAGCTTAGCTATAGCTCAAAAATGAAGAAATGACAACGACTAATGATGGTGAGCGTTGGCGTGCCGGGTTACTGCTTCAGCCAGGGCACGATGTTCAGTGATTTGCCGTCGGTTTGAACAGAAATCGCGCCTTGCTGATCGGTGCGGTATAGCCTGACATGATGAGACCGGTAACGTTCGAGCACGGCCGGATGCGGATGGCGAAAGACGTTATTTTTGCCAGAACTTACAATGGCATATTGAGGACAAACGGCGCCAATAAATTCCAAAGAGCTGGAATGATTGGATCCGTGATGCGGCATGAAAAGAAGATCGCTTTTTAAATTCTGTCCGGAGTCTATTAAAAGAGCTTCTACGCGCTCGGAAATATCTCCAGTCAGAAGAAAACTTCTATCCCCATAGGTTATTTTTGTAACCAGTGAAGTGTCATTCGTATCATGATAGGAGGCTTCTGAAGCCTTCATAATTTGTTTATGGAGAGGCCATAGAAATTGAATATGAACACCGGAAATATTTTCAGCAGGTGCTTGTGCCGAAATCTGCTTTATTTTGATCTTTTTCTCCAGGATGGTTTTTTTCCACAGCAGGTACAGGTCATCCTCAGCTTTGATACCGGTGTCCCATACCTCCGCGACGTCAAAGTTGTCAACGATATAAATCAATCCCTGAAGATGGTCGGGGTGTGGATGGGTCAGCACGACCATATCAATTTTCCCGATTCTTTTGGAATAAAGGAATGGCGCTATAACAGACTTGCCCATATCAAAAGAGCTGTCGGAAAATCCGCCGCCGTCAACCAGCATATTGATTCCGCGGGGAAACTGGACCAGAGTGGATGAACCCTGTCCGACATCGATGGCTGTTATTTTCAAATCGGTGGAATATTTGTCTTTCGCGACAAGATAA
>DFZJ01000093.1:1556-3446 GCA_002382045.1 Syntrophaceae bacterium UBA4059 | reverse complement strand
TTGTAGATTTTGGGAATGTCTTTTTCCCCGATGGTGAAAAGCGTCGCCCGGGTGCCGCCGTCGAGGATGTCGATCTGCTGCAAGTCCAGGCCTTCTTTTTCATATTCCCACATTTTGAGCGTATAGCCGATGCGGATGTATTGATCCGTGGGGTAGGGCATGTCCTTAGCAATCACGGTGAATTTATTGTTTTGTTGCGAAGGAAGATTATGACTGCATGCAACAAGAGCAAACAGAGCGATAAACGATAAAATAACCATTTTTAAGTATTTCATAAGCGAGCCTCCTGATACATTTCCATATATGATTTAAACAGCCATAGCAATCCGCTAGTTTTCTGATTATTAATTTCATTTCCTTGACCGGACAGGCAGGTTTGAGCAGGTTTGAGCAGGTTTGGTGCAAAAACAGTATTTCTTCTTAATAAATTCAGGCATTTTCTCTTGCAATGTTTTGAAGAAGTAGTATTATTCGCGGCAATATATGTTAGGATCATAGATACTTAGAGAAGTGTTTCGAGAAAGAATGAAGAATGAGTTTGAATGAAGCAGAAACACGCTTTCACCTCATCGATCCGGTTTTGCGTGAAAAAGGTTACAACGATCGTCAAAGGCTGAAGCTGGAAACCCCCGCCCCGGTGGAACCTATAGGTCCCAAAGGCAGACGGCGCAAAGGATCGGGGCGCACGGATTATCTGCTGTGTGTTCAGGCGGGCGACATGCCCCGCCCTTTGCCAGTGGGTGTGTTGGAGGCCAAGCAGGAATCCGAAGATCCCCTCAAAGGAATGGAGCAGGCCAAGGATTATGCCAATTGCGAACGCTTCGATGTGAAGTATGTTTTTGCCACCAACGGCCATCGCTATGGCGAATACGATAAATTTTCCGGCCTGCAAAGCGGGCCTTTTCCGTTCCCGGATTTTCCCCGGCATGAAGACCTGACAGACCGCTATGCGAAAGATACGGGAATCAATCTCTACAGACCCGAATCAACTATGCTTTTTATGACGGACAGTCCGGCCTATCCGCAGTCCCGTTATTATCAGGATGCAGCGATTCGCGCCGCCTTTGAAAAGATTCTTCTTTGCGAACAAAACGGAGAGCCTGCCCGTGTCCTGCTCAGTATGGCCACCGGTTCGGGCAAGACCATCATTGCCGCAAATCTCTTATGGCGTCTCCATGAAGCGGAACGTCTTCCCAAACCGGCGCTCTTTCTGTGCGACCGTGATGAACTGCGCGAACAGGCCTACAACAAACTCAAAGCCGTCTTCGGCGACAATGCCCGCATTGTCGAAACCAAAAGAGGTGAAAACGCCGCCAAGAACGCCCGAATTCATATCGCTACCTATCAGACCCTCGGTCTGGATAATGAAGAAGAGGATTTTGCAAGCTTTCTCACGGAACATTATGCCGAAGACGCCTTCAGCGTCATCATCATTGACGAGTGTCACCGTTCCGCCTGGGGAAGGTGGTCGGAAGTGCTCAAGCGCAATCCCAATGCGATTCACATCGGCCTTACTGCCACGCCGCGCCAGTTGCGAGAATCCAAAAAACAGACGCCGGAAGACTCCGAAATTACCGCCAATAATCACAAATACTTCGGCGAGCCCGTTTACGAATACACCTTGATTGAAGCGCAGGAAGACGGTTATCTGGCCGCCTGCGAAATCGTCAAGCGCCAGGCCACCATCGACAACAAGGTATTTACCCGCGAAGAAATCCTGGAATTTAACCCCGTTAATATTCGGACCGGAAAACCGGTCACCGCCGAAGATCTGAAAAAAGAAACCTACACATGCAGGGTTTTTGATGATGAGCTGTTTATCGATGTGCGCACCCCCGCCATGTGCAAAGACCTCTTCGAGCAACTATGCCAAAATGGCGGACCGGAACA
>DFZJ01000093.1:0-1336 GCA_002382045.1 Syntrophaceae bacterium UBA4059 | reverse complement strand
GGCAAATACAAATTCTGGCTTTATGATTACACCGGCGTGACGGACCTGTTCGGTACCGATTTTATTACGGTGCCGACCGGCCCCGGAAAGTCCGGCAAAGATTATGACGATGGTAATGATGGTGGTGGCGAGGGCGGAGAGGAGAATCATCCGCCCGTAGCGGAAATAGCCGGTCCGAGCACGGTTGTCATTGGAAAGGGCCATTACATTGCCGTCCGGCGCAATGGGCGTGATGTCATGATTCCCGTCGATGAATACCGCCGGGAAATGGTGAAGCGGGTTTTGCGGGAAGCAAATAATTTGGATGAATTTCGTCAACTCTGGATTGAAACCGGCAAACGCCAACAGTTAATTGATCATCTTCTGCGGGATAACTACAGCCCTGAACGATTGCGTGATTTGGAAAACATGACCGATTTTGATATTTACGATCTCTTCGCCCACCATGGTTACAAAGCCCGCGCCCTCAAGCGTCCCGAGCGCAATTTGGTCTATGTTACGGCCAATCAAGGCTGGTTTGCTACTGTGGACCCCAAGGCGGCCGTCGTGCTGAAAGGCATTGGCCACCAGTTTGAAGTCGGTGGCACCGAAGCCTTGGAAACGCCTACCCTCTGGGAAGTCCCGGAAATCAGAAACGCTGGTGGATTGGCGGCGTTGAGCCGGATTGGTGATCCCGCTTCTGTCATGCATGACGCCAAGGGAAGGTTGTTTGCGGGATGACGCCTATATTTGTCAAACTTCATGAAATAGCCGAAACATCCAGCGGAGGAACACCATCGCGCGGAAATAAGAACTTTTACGGAGGCGATATACCTTGGATCAAATCTGGGGAGCTACCTGACGGTAAAATATGTGTAGTCGAAGAGAAGATCACTCAAGCCGGCTTAAAAAATTCAAGCGCAAAGTTATTGCCGAAAGGGACTTTGGTTGTAGCAATGTATGGTGCAACAGTTGGTAAACTTGGAATTCTCACATTTCCAGCAACTACCAATCAGGCAGTATGTGCAATCACACCAACCGAGAAGTTAGATCGTGATTATCTGTTTTACTGGCTTCTAAGTATCAGGAGTGACTTAATCAAAATTAGCTTTGGCGGAGCGCAACCAAATATAAGCCAAACCTTTATTCAAGACTTAGACGTACCGCTCTATCCCGTAGAAAAGCAACGCAAAATTGCCGCCCGTCTCAAAGCCCAACTGGCCGAAGTGGAAAAGGTCCGGCAAGCAGTGAAGGAACAATTGAGCGAAGCGAGCAAACTTGCGGAGGTCGCCATTTTGGATAGCCTCAAAAAAAAGGAAGTTGAGAACCATACGCTGGGGGATGTCCTTGAAGAAGT
>DFZJ01000219.1 GCA_002382045.1 Syntrophaceae bacterium UBA4059 | reverse complement strand
GTTGTATCCATTGCTGATACCGGAGTGGGCATTCCACGGGAAGAAATTCAACGCCTGGGTGAACGGTTCTACCGTGTGGACAAAACGCGTTCGCGTAAGCTGGGCGGCACGGGACTGGGGCTTTCGATTGTCAAACACCTGATGCTGGCGCACGGCGGAAAAATGGAAATCGAAAGCCAGTTGGCGCACGGTACAAAAGTTTTGTTATTTTTTCCACTGCAAAAAGGCGGACCATGACCACCCCCAAAATAGTCATTATCGGCGGCAGCGACGCCGGGATCAGTGCCGGCCTTCGGGTGAAGGAATTGGCGCGTGATGTGGAAGTCACCATGATTCTTGCGGACCAATATCCTAATTTCAGTATCTGCGGTCTTCCATTTTATTTAAGCGGTGAGATAACGGATTGGAGAACGTTGGCTCATCGCACGACCGATGAAATCGCAAAAGAAAACATCAAAGTTGTAACACGGCATTATGTGACAGCAATCGTTCCTGATCAGAAACAAATATTTGCCACTGATGCGGCAGGACATGAAAAGGCTTTTTCATACGACAAACTGGTGATAAGCACCGGAGGCAGGTCTGTTTTGCCGGATTTTCCGGGCATAGATCTTCCCGGCGTCTTTTCCCTCAGATGGATGCAGGATAGTTTTAAATTTCAGGAATACCTCTCGACTTGCCACCCAACCTCTATTGTGATTATCGGTGCGGGGTATATCGGTATGGAAATGGCGGATGCTATGATCCGCAGAGGTCTCTCCGTTACCGTCGTCGAGTATCTTCCCGCTGTCCTGACAACATTCGATCAGGCATTTGGTGATCTTGTGCAGACAGAGTTGGAAAAACATGGCGTTCAGGTATTCACCGGTTTTAGCGTGAATCGCATTGAATCCACGGGAGGAAAGCTTTCCGTTTGTTCGAGCACCGCTGCCATTGCTGCCGACATGGTTCTGGTGGCCATAGGCAGTCAGCCTGAAAGCCGCCTGGCCAAAGCAGCTGGAATAGCAACCGGCGTCAAGGGCGCCATCAGCGTGAATCAGCGAATGGAGACCAACATTTTGAATATTTACGCGGCAGGCGATTGTACGGAAACTTATCACCGGCTGTTTTGTGAAAATACATACCTTCCTTTGGGCACCACCGCCCACAAACAGGGTCGCGTCGCGGGTGAGAACGCAGCAGGTGGAAACCGCGAGTATACCGGCACTCTGGGAACCCAGTCTGTTAAAATATTTAATCTGGTGGCTGCGCGGACCGGCTTGAAAGACAACGAGGCAAGGGGGGATGGTTTTTCCCCTTTGTCTGTAGATATTGACGCCTGGGACCATAAGTTTTACTATCCCCGTGCAGAAAAGTTGCACCTGCGGATTACAGGTGATAAAAACACGGGCAAACTTCTCGGCATGCAGATCATTGGTACATATGGCACGGAGATTTCCAAACGTATCGATACGGTGGCTGCGGCCATTCACCACGGTATGACGGTAGAGGCATTGAACGATTTGGATCTCAGTTATACACCGCCGCTTTCCAGTCCTTGGGACCCTGTGCAAATGGCCGCCCAGGCATGGATGCGGGCTAGCCGTCTTGTCAGCACCGGCTAATTGTTACAGTTGTCTCACATCGATACGATCCTTCAATTTGCAAAGATGTTTTTCTTGACCGCTCATGGAGCCCTCCTATTTTTTAAATTTCCAGAACAGCAGTACGCCCAGCATGGAAAAAACGGATAAAAAGAGAATGATCCAGAACGCGTAATGGTGGCTTTGAAGGGGAATAGCCACATTCATGGAGAATATGCTGACAACCAGCGTCGGCGCCATGAGAGAGATCGTGATAATGTTGAGACGTTTCATCAGAATATTCAGATTATTATTAACGATAGACACACGGGCGTCCATCATGCTGGAAAGAATATTAGAGTACATTTTTGCCAGTTTAAATGACTGGCTGTTTTCGATGATGATGTCGTCGAGCAATTCCATGTCTTCGGCGACAAAGCCCAGCGATTCACCGCATTTTTTTATTTTTTCCATGAGGATGCCGTTGGATGTCAGCGCGTTGAGATAGTAAACCAGACTTTTTTCCAGCGCAAACAGCTGGAGCAGATATTTGTTTTCCATCGAAGCGCTGATTTTATCGGCCAGCGCATCCGATATCTGGTCAATGACCTGTAAATGAGCCATGTAGTGGCTGATGTAATGGCTGATTATTTTGAGCATCGTCTCGGGCAGACTTTTCAATCGGCTGAAAGCCTTGCCTCCAAATGGTCCGATGGTTTCCGGCGCCACCAGGATGATACGTTCCGGAAACAGGAACAATCCGATGGAGGAAACAGCGAATTCCAGTTCGTCTGGATTATAGCGGATGGGGATTTTGAAAATTACCGCAGAATGATTCGGTTCCTTTTCCAGACGCGCCAATTCATCCGGGTCCAGCGCGGAATTCAGCGTGTGTTCATCAATCTGGTAGCGTTGCGTCAGGAGGGTTTTCTCCTGATCATTCGGGGACGTCACCAGAAAGACCTGGGCCTGTTCAGCTTTGCAGACAATGAGTCTGCCGTTTTCCAGATTGTAATAATCAATCATAAATTCGTTTTCCGGGATGTGTCCCCTTTGCGTTTTGGGCAAAGGAGACACATTTTTGTTTTCAGCACTTTTCGTTAGGCTCGGGGTTTTGATGAGAAATAACGAACGTTTCCTCAATATCCGGCATTGCCTCGCTCTTTTTCCATTTCAATTCGATGGATAATTTTTCGCGCAGGCTTTCTTTTTCCAGCTTTCCTTCGGCCTCCAGTTCAAAGGTGACGGGATCGCAGGGATTGAGCGTAACGGTCCTGTCGCCTTTCCGAATGCAGACGGTTCCTGCCTTGAGGGATGCGACAAGCTGTTCCAGATGATTGACGACTTCCAGACAATTCAATGTTGACTTGATTTTCAGATTTGCATTACTCATGGGTCATTTTCTCCTTTTTGTTTAATGGTTTTATTGACCGGAGTTTATTCTCCGGGAATAACTATTTGTCAGACGCGGGTTTTCCGTTTGTGCGCTGCGGGAGGTTTGCGCGGCCGGGGGGCCCGTTGCGGTTTTTCCTGCTTCTGAACTGCATGGGGAGAAAGTTCGGCAACCGCGTCTAGATTTGTAATGTCCCCGTGTGTGGATGCTTCCTGCTGTTGAGAACTACAGACCGCCGCTTTGCAAGCTGCCTCTGCGAATTGGCCGGAGTCCGGATCTTCCGTTGATGTCTGGATCATGGAATTCCATGTATCCGGTTTTCTCTGCCATTTGAACTTGACGGATAGTTGCTGGCGTGCGCCCGGCTTATGCGCCTTGCCGGACGTCTCCATATCGAACCGGATGGGTTCTTGCGGTTGAAGAATCAGTGCTTTGTTGTTTGAGATAATGGTCAGGTGGCCATTTTTAAATGATTGGATGAGCGATTCCAATTGCACGATGATGTTGCCCAATGATGTTACAGATTTAACCTTTAATTGTTTGTTCGACATAACAGTTTCCCCCTTTTTTGTGGTTTCTCAAGTCAATGACAAAAGGACATGGCACAGGCGCTCGGGATCGACGTAAGGAAAACTGTGTGGCGTGACCAGTTGTGTATCCAAAACATCAATCCCCATGTCCCGGATGAGGCTAAGTTCCAGATCATACGGATACTTTGCCTGGGTCGTGTCGATCAGAATCAGATTGATGTATTCCCGGGGACTGGCCTGTTGTCCGTTCTGGTTCAAGCACTGGACAAGCATTTCCACGGCATCACCCAGATTCATACCGAACTGTTCATTGTCGGCCAGCGTGTTGGGAATGTAAATTTTCGGACACAGGTTGGCTGTGACCGCATTGGCGACGCCGCGGGGGAGGAGATTAGCCGCCACGCTCGAGAAGAAGCTGCCCATCGGATAGCAGATAACTTCCGCCTGACGGATACACTCAGCTGTTGCCCGGTTGATGTCCACGTCAACCGGTTGAGGGGATTCTGCCGAGGCGCTCAAGAACAGTTTTTTCACCGGGCTCTTCTGGTCGCGGGCAAAGCCGTTCGTGATGAGATGCTGGCCTATGGTTATGGCGCCGTTTTTCAGTTCGACGCCGAGATGCAAATCTTCCGTGACCACGGGCCGCACATGTCCGCGTGATTCGATGAGGCGGGAAAAAAGATACAAGACGGTGTCGATCTGGCGGTGATTCATCAAATACCCTGCCGTCAGGATCAGATTGCCGATGTTGGCGCCGCGCAGATCGAAATCATCCGGCATGACACTTAGAAAATGCTGCAGGTGATTGCAGATAATGTCGCGCATCGGCGTCGGGATGTCGTCTACCAGGGAATCACATCCCTGGGCAAGGTTTTCCAGTTTTTTTAAAAGCATGACGGACGGCTGATCTACAGGCAAACGGTAGGAAAAAAGCTCATAGATATTCGGGTTGCCCTTGATGGTCTGATCAGCCAGCGTCATGAGGCGGTTGCGCAGATCGCCGATAGACAGCATGGAAAACGTCTTGCGGATCTGGGCGGAAGACCCGCCGGAATCGAATGCCGTGATAATGTGGCGGGAGTGATGCGTATATTGAATCAGGGTTTTGCACGTCCGCTTGAGGGCTGTGCCGCCGCTGAAAAAAAGCAGCTTTGGCCCCAGTTCCGGCGACCGGGCGTAACGCGCTGCCTTGACCGGGTCGGGTACGCGCACGTGCCGGCGGATCAGGACGCTTTGCGTTGCCGTTGTATGTTTTGTTGATCGCTTCACAGTTTCCACATCGTTAAAGGTGTTTTATTCAATCCTGTCGATTCGGGCTCTGACGCGCAGGTCTTCTTTTGAACCTGTGTCTAAACCTAAAAAATGACGGCAAAACCGCACCGCTGTGGCGAAATCCACGCCGCCTGTTGCT
>DFZJ01000081.1 GCA_002382045.1 Syntrophaceae bacterium UBA4059 | reverse complement strand
ACGTACAAGTAACAGACAGCTATGAGAGAATATTGCACTGGATGCTGGCCATTTCCTGCCTGCTTTTGTGTGTAACGGGACTGGGTATGATGTTCCAGACGTTTAATTTCATTGGATATTTATTCGGCGGATTGAAGAGTTTGAAACTGGTTCATAACTTTACCGGTTTGGTATTTGCGGTTTCATTAGTTCTGGTGATCCGGATGTGGTGGAAGGAAGCGGGCGTTTTTGTTATGCCGGAGGACCTGGACTGGTGTCTGGCGGCAGGCGGTTACCTGTGGCATGTGGATAAAGTACCCGAGACGGGTAAATACAATCCCGGCCAGAAGGCGTTCTTCCTGGTGGTTGCCGGTTTCGGCATCATCATGATTCTGACGGGATTGGTCATGTGGTTCCCGACGGCGTTGCCGGTAGGATTGGTGCGCTGGATGTACCCGCTGCATGCTTTAGGGTTTGTGGCGATCTTCGCGTTTTTCTTTGTTCACCTGTATCTGGGCACCATTGGCAATCCGGGATCAGTGGATGCGATGATTACGGGCTGGATGGACAAAAAGGTTTTAACCATGCTGCATCCGAAATGGGTCAAAGAGATGGAGCATGAAGGCAAGCTGGTGGCCTGGGGCGAGGAAAAGAAAGACGACGCCCACGGACATCACGCCTGATAAGAGCTATAAACATTGTAAATAAACGGCGCACACCTGAGCGGGTGTGCGCCGTTTTAATTGTGCGGCAACCCCGTCAAACATCTCTTACGATTTATAGATGATGGTGCCGACAGGCTTGCCATGGAGGGCCTTTGTAAGGTTGCCCTTCTCCAAGCCGTTGATGATCTGAATCTTATCGAGAACCTCACTGTTCTGAAGAATTTCCAGGCAGGGCCGTTCAATGATCAGATCATCGAGATCCCTGGACAGCAGATCTTTTACGCTGATTTCCGAAATAAATGTTGCTGCACCGTTTTTCTTCGGATCATCCGTATAAAGCCCCTGCTCGTCTTTGATGAAGATGCAGCTCCGGGCGCCGATCAAATCAGCGATCACCAGTGTGCCCACATCGGTGCGATGAATGGGAATCCGGGTTTTCGGAACCGGCAAGGCAAAATAGTCATAGGGCGGCATGCCGTGCATGACGGGGATACAAGCCTGGGCAAAGTAGTTGGATAGTTTTGTAACTTCATCGTGACCGATCTTGATGCCGCCCCAGGGCGCGAGGAGCGTCGAAACCAAAAGCGCGTTTTGTTCGGAAACGGAGCTGCCGAATTTAGCAATGATGCCGGTCGGCATGCCCAGTTCCAGGCCGATCGAATAAATATGACGGCTCCGGGTGCCGCCGCCTGTCGTCAAAAGGATTTTGTGTTTCTTCTTGTTCGCGACAACTTCCTTCATTATGGCCGGCAGCGCTTTGATCCCGCGATCACAAATGGATTGCCCTCCAATCTTGACGATATTGACATCAGGAAAAAGTCTTTCCTGAGGAGCGACCGTGAGGCCATCCATAAAGGTTTTACCCACCAGGCTCTCGCCCATGAGCCGGCTCTTCACATGCAGTCTCCGTCCGTCTTTTTCTCTTAATAACGCCATGGTTTTCCGTCCTCTTATTCTTTAACCTCAATTTCATCTTCCTTGGCCTTGCCGTCTTGGGGCGCTTTGAGCAGAATCAGATCCACGCCAACGGCGGCCGCAATTTCTTCCAGTTCTTTCTTTCGCAGATGGTCGGCATAAAAAGTGATGTTCACATCGGCGACGGCCACCAGTTTGAAACGCGGTTTCTTCTCTTTGGTCCCCACCTTATGGCGCTCACGATAAAATATTTTCCCTGCCATGATGATACCTCCTTAATTCTTTTGTTTGTCAGGATTTCGTTTTTTGCCCAGACTTTCCCATAAACCGGGGCCTGCGGGTTTAACGGGAAGCACAACCTGATGCCCCCAAAGCCTGGGTCTCAACCAACCTTTTGTATCCACGATATCTTCCGGACGCGGACGACAGGCGTCCCGATCCAGTGAAACCACCTGAATGCCGTTCTCACTGAGCGCTGCAACGGCGACACGATCAGGAAAATCTCTGAGGCTTGCGTACTCGATAAAGCGGCCATTCCAACCCGATGCAGTAAGGCCCACTGCGGCGGCAGCTCCGATGATGCCGTCATGGGTGCCGCCGTGGCCCGAAAGATGAGCGCGTCCCACGGCAAGGAGGGCATCACGCTGGGAGACGACTTTGTCCGTACACAGCAGACCGAAGGTCTCAAGCGCAGGCAGCGCCGCATCGTCCGCGCAGGCAAGACAAAGACCGGGATCACTGCCGGGAAGAGACGCGGTTTCCATGTGAGTAATAGCCGCATCCCTTAACGTTTCAATAAAAGATCGATCCGGGCAATCAACAACCACACAAGCGGAACTGTTATGTGAGGTATAAGGTATGGCCGGATCTACCAGTAGCTGTTGACGGACAACTCCCCAGACTCTGCATTCTCCGGGAATCAGTTTTCCATAGCGGCGGGCCAGCTTTCCCGTGCCGATATCCGAATTCAAAACATCCGTATCATCAAAACCAATATAAACGCGCATTCATGCCTTTCCGGTCAACATATTGTCTATCGGTCTTTGATTATAGAGTGATCGGTCGGGTCTGTCAAATCAATATATGATAATCAATATAGGACTATATCAGCCCAGTTCCCTGAAAGCGGTTGCTTTGATGGCGGCAAAAATTTCCACACCCTCCCGGATTTCCAGATCGTCAACAGACTCCTTCACAACCACCGCGACAAGTTTCTCGTTGCCGCATAAAAGCCCGATGCCCATCCTTCCGCCTGCTTCGAATATTTCGCCGACGCGGCATTTCAGAAGGTTGCGGGCGCTGATCGCTTCGGGGTGTCGCTTGAAAAGGATAATGTCTGTGGATGAAAGCTCATAGAGGGCTTCATCCCGGCCGCTGCCGGAAATCAGCAGTTCTCTGTCTCCGAACCGGTAGGCAAACATTCCGTCAATACGGCGCGGCCCTTTGAGTTGCAGAAGATTGGTATAGGGAAACGGACTTTTTACCATCGCATCCCGGGCCAGTTCCCCCGCCGTCATTTGCCCCGTGATACGCCCGTCAGCCATGTTCAGCACCCGCTCGGTCATGATCCGCATCTCGGTCAGGGAGTGGGAAATGAAGAGATAAGGGATGGCAAATGCTTCGCAGGATTTCTGGAGAAAAGGGATGATCTGGAACTTGAGGCTGTCGTCCAGGGCGGAAAGCGGCTCGTCCATGATCAGCATGCGTGGATTGGAAAGCACCGCCCGGCCGATGGCTACCCGCTGCTTCTCGCCGCCGGACAGGTTATTGACACCCCGGTGAAGAAGATCGCCGATCTGCAAAACGTCCACCAGATGCGCCAGGGTGATTTTGCGCTGACCTTTCGTGCAACGCTTGTAGCCATAGAGGAGATTGGCCTTGACGCTCATGTGCGGAAAAAGATGGGGACGTTGAAAAACCATGCCGATTCGTCGATGCTGGGCATGGATATTCACTTTTTCTTCACAGTCAAAAACAGGCTGTCCATCGATAAGAATGCGTCCCCGGTCCGGATCGGTCAACCCGGCAATAAGGCTCACCAGGGTGGACTTGCCGCATCCAGAGGGGCCGAAAATCCCGATCCGGTTGCCTTCAATGGTAAAATTCACGTCCAGGAAAAACGGATTCAGTTTCTTTTGGGCAGTGATTCGCAATTCCATGTCAGTCCACCTTAACCATACGTCTGCCCAGCCATTCGTGGAAAACAAGAACGGCGACCGAGATGGTGACCGATACGACGCACAGGGCGATAGCCATCGCATCCCCGCTGGGAGAACTGACATATTCATAGATGGCCAGAGGAATCGTCTGGGTGACGCCGGGGATGTTGCCGGCCACGATGATTGTGGCGCCGAATTCACCTAAACCCCGTGCAAACATAAGCAGTGATCCGGCAATCAGCCCGCGACAGGAGAGCGGCAGAATGACCGTGACAATGGTGTCCAGCGGTCCTGCGCCCAGGGTGCGGGACGCCTCGATGAGCCTTTGATCAATGGCTTCCATGCCCGTCCGGATCGACCGGACCATCAGCGGGAAACCAACCACCGCCGTAGCGATGACCGCCGCCTTCCAGGTGAAAATGATATGGATTCCCAACGGCTGCAATACCCACATGCCGATCCAACCGTTTTTTCCCAGCAGCAGCAACAACAGGTAGCCGATAACCACCGGCGGCAATGTCAGGGGCAGATTAACCAGCACATCCAGGAGAACCCGTCCCCGGAATTTTCGATAGGTCATGAGATAGGCCACGGCAAAGCCGAATGGCAGAGACAGAATGGTTGCCACAGTGGCAACCTTCAGGGACAGCAGGATGGCGAGATAATCCGAATGACTGAAAGCAAGCATATGAAATTACTTTGTCACAAATCCGTATTTTGCGAGAATTCCTTTCGCCTCGGCAGTCTGGAGATAGTTATAAAATGCCACTGCGTCAGCCTTTGTGCTTCCTGACATTGTAAGGCCGACGGGATAGGTCACTTCAGAATAAAGCTCCTGCGGAATATCGAAAAGAATTTTTACTTTTTTGGCCATTTGCAGGGCATCCGTTTTATAGACAAATGCCCCGGAAACCTCGCCTCTCTCGGCATACATCAGGCATTCCCGGACATCCCGGGCCATGACCAGTTTGTTTTCGAGTTTTTTGTCAAGACCTGCCCTGGTGAGCGCCGCCATGGCGTATTCACCCGCCGGGACACTCTTCGGGCTTCCAATGGCGACCTTTTCCAGAGTGGTCACATCCTGTATGGTTTTCACTTTCAGATCAGGCCTTCCGACAAAGACAAGAGAATTAAACGCGAAAATGCTGATATGTTTCTCATCCAGCAGATTCTTTGCCTTCAAATAATCCATCCATTTCTGATTAGCGGAGAAAAAAAGATCCGCGGGCGCTCCATTTTCAATCT
Source organism: Syntrophaceae bacterium UBA4059 (assembly GCA_002382045.1). Lineage (GTDB taxonomy): Bacteria > Desulfobacterota > Syntrophia > Syntrophales > Smithellaceae > UBA8904. Next base: position 22,881 of record DFZJ01000081.1, on the reverse strand, counting down.
GTTTCGCCAGCGCGCCGGATGCGCCGAAGTTATTAATGAATTTTGTGGTGGGATTCTTCCTGGAAAAGTTTGCCGAAAGTTCCGTGACGGCTTCCCGAAGGCTTGCCGCAACGGACAGATTAATGTCGGCTGCATGGGCCGAAACAGTTAAGAGTGCCAGCATGGCCATAATAATAAAGATTCCCCGGATTGTTTTCTTCATGGTTGATGTGTCCTTTCTTTTCATCCCGCTCACGCGGGACGGGCATTAATTTGCCTTCGCTTGCTGCGATATAAAGGCGTTCATTTCATATCGCGACAGCCTGCCGCAAGGTGGTTGATCAATCTATGTGTTTTTCACGACGTGGAGCATAAGGGAATCGCGCGTATATGTCAAATGAAACATAGGTGCAGATGCCGTTCATCCGGGATTTGCATGTAAAGGCAATATTAACATGGAATAACCCTGCGACGATACATGATTAACTTTCTGATGACGGTAATTCCCGACAAGCTTCTGAATTAAAGACAGGCGGCGGGCGGGCGCATGATGTCCTGATCGTCTGCACCCTCCTTTATATCGTCAACCACATGGACCGGCAGGTCTTCTCCGTCATGCTCCAGCCGATGAAAATGGATCTGGAATTGACGGATGCCCCATGCGGTCTGGCTTTCACCGTGTTGATCTTCGGCCTGGCTTTTTTTCTTTTCCAATTGCCTGCCTGATTGACCGCTGGAGCCGGCGAAAAGCCATGTGCCTGATGGCCATTCTCTGGAGCATTGCNNTTTTTTGTTATTCGTAAATGATTTCGTCCGCGGCTTCCGCTTCGGCCGCATCCAGTTCGCTGTCACGGGTCAGGCCCGCCGCTTTTGCAATGAAATACTCCCGATACCATTCGTGGGCGGTGATCATGGACATGACCTCGCTTGTTCCGGTCCAGATGGAGGCCAGCCTCACATCACGATGGATGCGTTCGATGGGCAGAATGTTCGTGTATCCGATTCCGCCGCAGACCTGCATGGAATTGTGAACAACCTTCTGGCAGGCCTCGGTAATGAATTTTTTTGATTCGGAGACCATGCGCCGGATGCGGTTCATTTCGACATCACTGTCCACGGCGCGGGCCGTCACATAGGCCATGGCGCGGGCCGCATCAAGGAGCATCACCGCTTCGGCTACCTGAAAACTGACCCCTTCGAACTGAGCGATGACCTGGCCGAAGGCCTTCCTCCGGGCGGTATAGTTCGTGGCCACGTCCAGGGCCGGGCGGGCGGCGCCAATGGTCATGGCCGCCGTGCCAAGCCGTTCCGGGATCATCATGGTATTAAAAACATCGTATGCGCCATTTAGTTTCCCGACAATATTGGCTTTCGGAACCTTGGCGTCCTTAAAGATAAGGCGTGCCGTTCCACCGCCCCGGCATCCCATGAGGCCGTACAGGTATTTTGTCTCCACGCCCGGTCCGCGGTCCACGATGAATGCCGTAATGGACTTCTGTGGTTTGACTTTGGGATCGAAGTCGGTTTTTGCGTAGAGAAGAAAGTAATCCGCTCCCTCGCCGCCGACGATAAAACGCTTTTGCCCGTTAATGAGGAAATAATCGCCCATGTCTTCAGCTTTCGTTGTCGCTCCAAAAAAATCGGAACCGCCCCGGGGTTCCGTCAGGCATTCCGCCGCGAAAAGTTCGCCCCGCAAAAGCGGCCGGACATATTTCTCTTTCTGCTCGTCCGTGCCGTGACGGATAATCGCATCGCAGACCAGTTCCGCTCCCACGCCGTAGACGCAGGAAAATTCATAGCCGAGGGTCCCGATCTCTTCACAGAGCATGCAGGTTGTAACCCAGTCCATACCCCGCCCGCCCCATTCTTTCGGATAGCGGCATCCCAGCAGATTTCTTTTTCCTGCTTCGCTTAAGAATTCTTTGGGAAACTTGATTTTATCGGCGTCCATGTCGAGAATCATCTGACGGGGAACCCACTTGACGAGTTCTCGCGCTTCGTCCCTGATTTTAAGTTGTTCCTTGGATAATAGATAGTCAAACATAATACATTTCCTTTCTCATTGGTTTATAGCTACTTATACTCTTCACGCAGCTTGTATTTCATGATTTTTCCGGACGGGGTATGCGGCAGCGATTCCATAAAACGGAACGTCCGGGGAATCTTGTACCTGCAAGTTTATCGGCCAGAAACGCCGAAAGGGCTTCAGCCGTCAAGGTTTTCTCTTTGGCCGGAACAACGATAGCGGCGGCGGTTTCTCCCCATTCCGGATGAGGCACGGCGATGACGGTGGATTCCACGACATCCGGATGGGTCGCGATCGCATCTTCGACTTTCTTAGAGTATACATTTTCTCCGCCCGTGACGATCATGCCCTATGTCCGGTCGACGATAAAGAGATAACCGTCCTCATCAAGACGAGCCACATCGCCGGTCCTGTACCAGACGCCGGTAAACACTTCCGCTGTCGCTTTCGGACCCATCAGTTTGCGGTTGATGGGCACGACGACACCGCCCGCCATCAGCGCGCCGTAGAAGGCAATGACAATTCACAACTCATTGTCATATTCAAATATCACAATTCGTCATTTTATCAAGGCTTATTTATTGGTTTCCCCGTTTATAATTACAACTGGCCGGAAATAATAAGTTTCTGAACATGGCTGGTTCCCTCGGCGATCCGGAAGGCCTGGGCATCCCGATGAAGTTTTTCCATCAGGGATGGCCGCCTGTAGCCGCTCTGGCCGAGGATCAGCAGACCTTCAGTGGTGGCTCTTACTGCCAGCTCACTGGCATAGAGTTTGGCCATCGAGGAGGCGACGGTATGATCCTTTCCGATATCGATGAGCCGACAGGCACGCCAGACAAGGGCGCGGGCCGCTTCCAGCTCCGTGACGAGGTCGGCCAGAAGAAAGGCGATGCTCTGGTTCCTGATGATGGGCCGTTTCAAAATGACGCGTTGTTTCGCGAAACGGATAACTTCCTCTATGGCTGCGCGGGCAAGCCCAACGGCGATGGCGGCGCTGAGAGCGCGACCCCAGTCGAGGGTCTGCATGAGGAGAAGGTAGCCGCTTCCCGCCGGACCGATCATGTTGTCTATGGGAATGCAAACATTTTCAAGATGGACGGTGGCTGTCGGCGCCGGGCGGAAACCGGGTTTGTCGTGGTATGGCCCGAAACGTAAACCTTCCGTCTTTTCGGGTATCAGAAATGTGCTTATGCCGCTGCGATTCTTCGTGCCTTCTTCGTTGGCCCATACAACGTAAAATCGGCCATGTCCTGCATTGATAACGGGATTTTTCTCACCGCGCAAAATAAAGAATCTTCCTTTGCGGTTGAAAAATGTGGAGAAGGACGACGTGTTCGACCCGCTCTTTTCTTCCGTCACGCAGAAACTTGCAACATGACCGCCCGGCGGAAGGAGGAGAGGAAAGAACCGCTTTTTTTGTTCCTCTGAACCGCCGATGAGCAGTGCCGCAATACCGTGAAATGTTTGGGCATAAACGGCTGCGAACCCTGCGCATCCTGCACCCAATTCTTCGAAAAGGATGGCCAGACTCATCCTGTCCAGAGGCCTGCCTCCGTATGCTTCCGGGATCAGAAATGCGTTGAGGTTTTCCTCGGCGATAACGGCCAGATAATCAGCATCAACACCGGCCGGTATGGCGGCATCGATTTGCATGGATCGGGTCTGCAGACGTTCGACGGCCAAGCGCCGAAAATGCTCTTGCATGGCAAGCTGCTTTTCTGTCGGTTCAAAGGAAATCATTTGGCGCCTCCTGTCCTGCTCTTTTGCCAGAGGATATAATCCAGAACTATTTTACGCTGGGATGACTTTAACTCGCGGGATGCATGAAGGATATCCTTCAGATAAGGTTCGCGCAGGATCATTTCCAAATCCGTGAGCTCCCCGGTCTCTTCATTCCCATCATCAAGAAAATAGGTAATGGGCTTTCCCAGTATCTGACCTATCCGCTGGAGATCGGTGAAATTCAGGCGTCTCTTCCCCAGTTCATAATTGGATAATGACGACTGGTTGTAACCCAGGACCCTGGCCAATTCCTCCTGGCTCATTCCTGCTTCCTCTCTTGCCTGCTGAAGTCGTTGTCCTATTTGTTCATAGGCTTTCATAACAGATATGCCTTGTCATCATTATTCTGTATGCCGAATGGCCATCTTTGTTAAGGTCATCTCGCCTTGCGACCGGCACTTTCGGCTGCACATCACGGCTGTTTTCCGCTACTGAAGCGGGTGAAACCATTTATTGACATGATGAATCGTTAACACATTTCAGATGAAAATGCATCATGGTTCAAGGCATGGGCAATATTTCATTGACAGACATAACCGAAATTATTAAAGTTCATATGAAGAGCATCAATATCGAGGTGAATGCTTCTTTCATAAAAACGGGTTGATCGGCAATAAGTTTATGAATGAATCTGATTTTAAAAAAACGACGGTCAATATTCAGGAACAGTCCCCGGCAAAGGACGTGTTGCTTGTTGACGATGAAGAACCCTTTTTAGCAACGCTGGCCGAGGCGTTAAGTATCTATAAAAAATATTTCAACATTCGTACGGCAATGAATGGACTTGATGCCGTTAATATTCTAAAAAAAGGGCCCGGAATTGATTTGGTGATTACCAGCCTGGGCAACATCTCCAAAACGGACGGGTTTGAGCTTGTCGCTCACATGAATATGAATTATCCCGGAATCCCGGTTATTGTGATGGCAGCTTTTGATCTCCCCAAGCTAAAAGATGTGATGTATGGCATGGGCATTTTTCATTATATGGAAAAGCCTCTGGATATCACTTTATACCGATTAGGGCACAAAAGATGTTACAGCCCGTCTTTGACTTATGTTTTCATAGAAGAATTGGTGGAACATATATTCAAGGGGTTGGGAACGACACCGGTCAAATTAAATCCTTTGCGGGCGCAGCTGAAAATATCAGCTCAGCAGAAGGAAGAAATTCTGGAAAAGATGAATTCGGCAAGTGATTTGAAAAAGACGTTATCGGATATGGCCAACACATTCAAAAGTCAGCGGAGCTATGGTCAAGCGATATTCTGCTACAGAGAACTGCTGCAGCGCACGGCGGACACACAGGCCAACATCGCCTATCTTTTTGCGCTGGGAGAGATCATGGGGAAAATGCATGACTATGAGAATGCCGTCAGTTATTATCAGGAAGCGGCTAACCTGTGTCATGTCGTGTCTGATGTTTCATACTGGATTAATAATAATATGGGATTCAGCCTGTGTATGCTGCGGCGTTTCAGTGAGGCCGAAAAATATTGCAGATTAGCCATTGAAATAAATTCCGGTCGAATCAATGCTTTTATCAATCTCGGTATTTCCATGGAAGGTCAGGGAAAATTTCGAGAAGCAATTAATAATTATATCACGGCAATCAAAATTGATGCAAAGGACATCAGGGCCATGAATCTCTTTGAGATTATCATTGAAAAACATCCTGAACTGAAAGAAGAATATTATGACCGATTAGAAGCATGCAGAGACCTGGTTGAAAAAGCATATCAATATCGCAAGCCGGAACAATTACAGTGACGGTTAAAGAAACTTTTAAGGGGGAAATTTTGCTGCCATTTCTTCCAGCTCATCCCAGCGGGCGTAGGCCCTTTCCAGCGCCGCATCCAGCGCCGTAAGCTGATGGTTGACATCCAGCACGCGGGAAGGATTATTGGTTTTATATAAATCAGCGGAATTCAATAATTCCACAAGCTGCTCTTTTTCTTTTTCCATCTTCTCGATTTTTCGCGGGAGTTCTTCCAGTTCTTTTGTTTCCTTGAAAGACAGCTTTGATTTTTCTTTCGGCTGCTTTTCTTTTTTAGCCTTCATTTCTTTTGCTGCCGCTTTCGGCTGTGAGCTCACATCGGCGCGCTGTCTGAGCCAGTCATCGTAGCCGCCGACATATTCCTGCAGGCGTCCTTCGCCTTCCAGCACAATCGTGGAGGTGACGACATTATTGAGAAACGTCCGGTCGTGGCTGACCAGCAATATCGTGCCTTTATATTCCAGCAGGCGATCCTCCAGAAGCTCCAGCGTTTCCGCATCGAGATCATTGGTGGGTTCATCCAGCACCAGCACGTTGGATGGCGTGGCAAAGAGCCTGGCCAGAAGCAGACGGTTGCGCTCACCGCCGGAAAGAGAGGCCAACGGTGACTGAATCTGCTCGGGCGGAAAAAGAAAATCCTGAAGATAGCCGACAATATGGCGGGGCATGCCGTTGATGAAAACGGTGTCGTTGCCGCCGGCAATATTATCACGCAGGGATTTACTTTCGTCAAATTGCGCGCGCAGTTGATCGAAGTAAGCAATCGCAATCCCCGTGCCCAGCCTGATTTTCCCGCCTGATACAGGAAGTTCGCCCAGCAATACTTTGAGCAGTGTGGTTTTCCCGGAACCGTTGGGTCCGATGATGCCGATTTTGTCACCGCGAATGATCGTTGTGGAAAAAGAATCCATGATCTTTCGATGATCGTAGTCAAAACTTATTTTCTCGGCTTCCACCACCAGCTTGCCGCTGCGCTCCGCTTCCTGAATGGCCAGTTTTACGCTGCCTTCACGCTCGCGCCTTCTCGCACGCTCCTCGCGCAAAGCCAGAAGCGCCCGCACCCGTCCTTCATTGCGCGTGCGCCGCGCTTTGATGCCCTGGCGCACCCAGACTTCTTCTTTGGCCAGTTTCTTATCAAATGTCTGCCACTGGCTTTCTTCCGCCTCCTGCATGGCCTGACGCCTCTCCAGGTAAGTCGAATAATTGCAGGGAAAGGAAAACAGCTTGCCGCGGTCTATTTCTACAATGCGTGTGGCGATTTTTTGCAGAAATGTCCGGTCGTGCGTGACAAACAAAATGGTCTTGTCGTAATCTTGCAGAAACGCTTCCAGCCAGAGGATGGAATGGATATCCAGATGGTTGGTGGGTTCATCCAGCAGAAGAATATCCGGCTCACTCACCAGCGCACGGGCCAGCAGCACTCGCCGCTTCATGCCTGCCGAAAGCAGACGGAACTCGGCATTGGCGTCAAGCGATGTGCGGGAAATCACGGCCTCGACCTTTTGGGAGTATTGCCAGGCGCCTGCCGCTTCCAGTTGATGGTGAACCCGTTCCATTTTTTTCAGAAGATTCTGATCATGGCGGCGGGTCAACTGCACGGAGAGATCATGATATTCATGCAGCAAATCCAGATGCTGCTGATCGCCTGCGGCCACCACATCATAGACCGTGCCCGGCAGATCTTCAATGTCCTGAGGCATGAGCGCTACACGCACATCACTGCTGCCACTGATTTCACCCGCGTCGGGAACCAGATCCCTGTTCAGCAGTTTCATCAGCGTGGACTTGCCCGAACCGTTTCGTCCCAGAAGCCCGATGCGTTCGCCCGCTTCAATCTGGAGCGATGCGCCGTCGATGAGCTGCGGCCCGCCAAAGCTGATGGAAATGTTATTGATCCAAAGTAATGCCATAGGGAGGAACCATGTCACAGTCGATTAGAGCGGGCAAGCGGATTTTTTACGGGGGAGGATTGATGAAATTCATGTGCCGCGCTTGATTTTTCCTGAGGCGACTAGCGGCGATTGAGTTGGGCATCAGTCGCCTTTTTTATTTCTTGTTGTCCGGTGTTTCGTCCTGATTGTCCCCAACTATGCGGAAGAAGGGACGGATGGCCACGGGAATCAGGAAAGCCAAAACGGCAATAACAATGCCGATGATCAGGCCGCGGACGCTTCCCCTCAGAATCAGTTCTCCCAGAGAACTGCCGAACGCCACAAAAGCGATGCAGGCCGGAAGCATGAAAACAAAAGTGCTCCACAGATAGTGAAAAAACGGAATGGGCGTGAGGCCGAAAAGATAATTCAGAAGGTTGAAGGGAAAGACGGGAATCAGGCGGGTGAAGGCAACGGCTTTCCAGCCATACAGGCTCACTTTATCCTGAAGCCAGTTCCATCGCTCTTCCGGAATCTTGGCCCGAACGGTATCCTGAAACAGATAACGCGACAGAAAGAAGGGCAGGCAGGAACCAAGTGTCGCGCCGGTAATGGAAAAGATCACGCCCCAGACCGGTCCCCAGAAGAACCCTGCCGCCAGCGTGAGCGGGATGCTGGGCAGAAACAGCGACGGCGCAACGGCGTAGATGGCCAGAAAAATAAGGGGCGCCAAAACGGGATAGCGCCCGAGAAGGGCCGTCAGCCTGTCGGCTGAAAAAACATTCTGTCCCGTCAGACAGACGCCTCCTGAAATCAGAAAAACAATCAGGATGGCCAATAAAAATTTTGTCGTTTTAATCCTGGCCGTCATCGCCAGCATCAAACGGTTGGCCCATTGGGCAGGCATGGAAGCGACTTTCCCGCGCGGCGCCCGGTTGCTCAGGCCCTCCAGCAGATGGATCGAGTTCACCCCCCGGTTCAGAAACCGGTTCCGGCAGCCGAAGCAATAAGTTACCAGCGTTTTCTCCTTTGCCTGTTCGACAATCCAGTCAAGAAAACGGTCGGCCAGCGCAGGCGATGTGGAACAAAGTCCTCCGCCGTTGCCGCAGCACAGGGCTTCGGATGGTTCGGGAGAAGCAGGTTTTGTGTCTGCTGAAAAGGCCTGGAGATGACTGAAAACGCCGCTTGCCTTTGTCATCACATCATTCCAGCGCGAAGACGGGCAAGGGTGATGCAGGCACGCTAAATCATCCCAGTTCTTTTCAAAGAGATTAGCGGGCAGGACATCCAGGATAAAAACAACCTTCACGTCCTCCAGATGCTGCGACAAAAGCTTGTGACAATTCAGGCAACCGGTAATTACCTGCTTCACGCCGCCTTCATGAAGTCGCTTGTTGATGTCTAGTAAAGCAGCCTTGGTTGTTTGCGTATCGCCCAACCCGAAAACCGGATCATAGCAGCAATCGAGCGCCAGACCGATCTTTTGATTCAAACGGCCGCTCAGCGCTTTGCGAATATTGCTTATCAGATCCGGACGATTGGCAGCCAGAGCGCAGCCCGGCCAGAAAACCGTCTGAGCTTTTCCGTAAAAAGAAAAAGGGAACCCGTGCCCGGCTTTGGCAAACTCCCGCGCTCCGTCCAGCGCCTTTTTCACCGGAAGAGGCGCTGGACCATCTCGGATCAATCGTTCCTTCACTTCAAATAAAGCGGCGGAGGGCGACAGCTCCAGGGGGCAAACAGAGTCGCACCGGCGGCAGGAGGTGCAATAAAAAGACACCTCCTGCCGTCCGGCAAGAATTTCATCCGGTGTTCCATGTTCGGCAAGGAAGGGACATGCATCCTTGCAAATACCGCAACCCGTGCATTTCTGCCTGAAATCATTCACCGGTTATTTTGCTTTCTCAATTGGAAAATCCGCTTCCGCCCAGGCCTTGATTCCGCCCGGATAACGATACACATTTTTATAGCCGAGCTTTACGGCCCACATGGCGCCGTTGTGGCTCCGGGTGCATTTCACGAAACCGCAGTAGAAAACGATCAGCCGGTCTTTGTCGGGGCCCAGAAGCTTCTCCAGATCGGCCTTGGTTTTGTCGTCCAGCCTGGTCATTTCGGGAATGGGAAACAGCATCTGGACAGCGCCGGGAACATGCTGCTTTTTATAGCTGTCTTCAAAGGGCATGGTATCGACGATCAGCATGGCTTTTTTCTGATCGATCCAGCTCTTCAACTCCTGTGTGCCCACAACCTTATAACCGCCTCTCTGCACTTCCGCGGCAAACGTTACGGCGCTCTTCTCCGTATCCAGTTCCTTGGTTCCCCAGGCCATGGCGCCGCAGGCGACACCCAATACCAGCAGGGCCGCAATTAAAACACTCAACATTCTTTTCTTGAACTTCATACTTTCTTCTCCTTTCGTTTGTTAAATAAAATCAGGCTTCTCTTTGAAACCATCCCAATTATATTAATTCCTATCTGCTACTCCCCGTTCCCTGTCCGCACCCGGACCCATCGGGAAAGGTAAAGGTAAGGCATCACCATGCCGATGAGCAGCAGGTCGCGGTAAAATGCCGCCCGCAATCCCGCCTGCTTGTTCAGTTCCTCCGCCCCGAAACATCCGCAATCGACATTCAAATCGCCCAAAACACCGTAACCGAGCACAAAAACAAACAACGCCAGAAGAACTGTTATCAGATGATGCCCCCAAATCCGGTCAAAGACCAGGGCAAGCCCGGCAATAATTTCCAGAATCGGCAACCCGATGGCGATGACGGGAAGCAGTACTTCGGGAACGAGATCATAGGTTGATATTGTTGCCGCAAAAGCCTTGGGATCAAAAAGTTTGACAACCCCGCCGTAAATAAAAAGGGCCGCAAGGGCAAACCGGATAATCCTGTAAGGCCAGGGATTAGCCATAACCTTATAGAATAATTCTTTTATTTTCTTTGAATCAGTATCATCGCTCATGGCTCATTCCTGTTTCGTTTAAAAATTTCATAGTCTGTGACCGCGTGGTCCGTTTTCTGTTTCTTTCATAAAATTGCCTGAGATCCTTGATCTCATCAATATCAGACCATTGTTCCAGCCGTGCAGAGACAAGCCCTGTTTGAGCAATCCGCTGGAGCGTTTCCGGTAAAACATCGGCCGTGCTCCAGGGAATTCCGGAAAACATCGTCCGGTGCAAGCTTGCCTGGTTACAGCCAATCAGATAATAACCGCCGTCCCGGCTCGGACCAATCACGACATCCGCTGATGTGAGCTTGTCAAATGCGTCATTCACCAGACGTGCCGGAAGGTCGGGACTATCGCTTCCAATCAGAACGCAGCGTTCAAAGCCCAGCGCAAAAACATCCGACAGGGCGCAAAACATGCGATCACCCATATCGCTTCCCCGCTGCCGGATCGGGCCGATTCCCGGAAAATCAGGAAACACGGCTTCTTGCTGCCCTTCATACACAATAACCTTTGCAGTCTGAACCTCACGAACCATCACCGACAAATCCGCAAGAAAGCGTTGATAGAGTTCATAAGTGAGCTCTGCCCCCAGCGTGTCGGCGAGGCGTGTTTTAACCGCACCTCGTTCAGGGTATCTCAGAAACAAGATGAGAGCATCTTGGTTCACTGGGCGGACACCTCGATATAATCAACGTAGCCGGTGGCCTTCTCGCCGGTGTTATCCGCATCACTCATAATCGCCAGACGCGCTTCCGCAGGCGGATCAACACCAAAGGCTTTGCGGTAATCCCCAAGCGCGTTGACCCGCTCTTCTATCCACTGACCGGCGTGCTCCGGTCCCTTCTGCTGAAGGATCATCTGCGTTTTTGCCGTATAAGGGTTCGGCAAAATGTGCTCAGGATATTTTTTATTCGCCCAGATATAATTGAGGCTGCTGTGCGGTGGATATTCGCCGTAAAAAAGCTTCAGGGCCTTATACTGGGCCTGCTCCCATGTACCGGCCTTGTCCGGGTCATATTTAAATATGACGTAGACCCGCAACGGATAGTCGTCGCCGGATTTCTTTTTTTCGTCTCCTGCCTGGTAAATGTTGGAAATTTTCCATTTCCACTTAACCACCGGTGTCTTGTAGATATTGAAACTCCGGTTATAAATGATGCCGGACGCGGAGCAATCCGCCTGGGCAACCAGAACATTCGTACCGCCTTCATTCTGAATACTGTAGGTGCTGTGACGCGGTATCTTGGGAAACGTCTGCGGTTTCCAGTTTTCCAGCGTTTTGAAGTCTTCGCGAACCCCCTGCGCCATCATCTGCGCATAAAGCGGGGAAATAATTATAACCATGATCATTATTAAAATCACCAGCGTCCGTTTCATCATCTTATTGTTGCTTGTAGTAATATTTCACCAGCCGCTGGGCCGGCAAACCCAGAAGATAAAGCGTCTGAATCATCCAGTTCCTGACGATGGTGAAGGCCACGCCGTCTTGTTTCCACTTTCGCGAAGATGTCATGGCGGTCTCGGGCAGGATGATGATGCGACCTCTCTGCCGTTTCACACGCTTCATCAGTTCCACATCTTCCATCAAAGGGATATCCGGAAAGCCGCCCATCTTTTCAAAGTAATGACACAGCATGAAAATCGCCTGGTCACCATAAGGCACGCGCGTCAGGCGGTGCTTCCAGGACGCGCATCGGCCAATGACCTTGAATATCCAGCGGCCATTCCGTATGCCCAGATCAAAGGCGCCGCCGATAAAGCGTCCATCGGAAAGAGACGCCATTATTTTGAAAAATACATTATGCGGCAGATGCGTATCGGCATGCAAAAAAAGGAGAATTTCACCGGATGCCCGGGCAGCGCCCGCGTTCATCTGCCTTGCCCTGCCTTTGGGAGCGGTCAGGGTAATCACACGGGCATCATCAATTTGCCTGATCGTGCTCCCCGCCGGATCGCCATCCGCGACAATCACTTCGTATGGAATGCCGGAAGCGGCGGCCTTTAGTGAATTCAGCGCGTCATTGATTTGTTCACCTTCATGGAGAGCCGGAATGATAATCGATATTTTCATACGGCTATGTCCCTGTCGTCGTTCCCTGGCAGGATGAGCCGCAGCCCGCCACACATCCATAACAATGATTATTGACGACGATCTCACGATTTTTGAGCTTTTCAAGTTCAAAAGCCATGATATTGTTCGGTGCGCCGTGATTAACGGTAAGACCCAGCATCTGATTGAAATCACAGTCGTAAAGCGATCCGTCCCATCCCACGGAAAGGGTGGTCAGACACATTACCTTCTCGACCGCAGCCGGGTTGAATGAATGGCAAAGCGTGGAGAGATAGTCCTCAAAATTGTCGGATTCAATCAGATAATCGAGATAGCGCCCGACCGGAAGATTCGTCAGGCAGAAAAGCCGGTTAAAGTGGACGCCATATTCAGACAAAAGCCGCATATGATATTCGTGTTCGAGAGCTGTCTGTGAACCCGGAAGATAGGCGCCCACCGGATTGTGGACAATGTCAATGCACAGACCGCTTCCCGCCATGCCATAACCCCGCAAATTGAGTTCACGAAGCGATTCAATAACCTTTTGGAACACACCCGCGCCACGCTGACGGTCGGATTTGACCTCCATATGATCCGGAAGCGACGTCACAATCTCGACTTTGTCTTTCGCAAAAATATCTGTGAAATGCCGGTACGGTTCTTCAAGAAGCAGCGTCAAGTTGGTGCGGACAATCAAGCGCCGGTTCAACCCCGCCGCCTCACCGATAAACCATTCGAGATGCGGGTTCATTTCCGGCGCGCCGCCGGTTATATCAATGGTTGAAATCGGCAATGAGGAAAGAACCTCCAGGCACTTGGCGAGAACGGGCTTCGTCATGATCTCGGTCCGATTGGGCCCCGCAGTGACGTGACAGTGCCGGCAGGAGAGATTGCAAAGACTGCCCAGATTGATCTGTAAAATATCAATGCCCTTGGCCGTCAGCGGAAATTTGTGAATTTCGCGGATCTTCCCGGCAAACGAAGGACTATCGCCGATTTGGCCAAGCATCTGCAATTGTTTGCGGGTGTCCACTACATTTCCTTCTTTTTGATGATTTTGCGCATCTGCGTGGTATGCGCCAGGGTAACACCCGCCATCATGGCAGCGCCCACATGCGCGGCCTCCATCATCTCATCACTGGAAATTCCCAGCGACATGCATTTGGTGGTATAGGCGTCGATGCAATACGGGCAGTTCTGCGTCATGACGACGGTCAGAGCAATGAGTGATTTCTCCCTTTCGGTGAGCTTTCCCGCTCCGGTGGCCGAGCCGCAGTATTCGAAAAATTTATTTCCCTGATCAGCCGCCCATTCGGTAATGCCTGGAAAGTCGGCTAGATCTTTCGGTTCATAATAGTTCATCGACAACTCCTTCGCTTATTTTTCAACAGCCAGCCCCGCATCTTTCCAGTCGGCCAGAAGCGCCTGGTTGATGTTCGGATAGGCATGCCCCATCATCATAATTACGGTTCAAGTATCATCGAAGCGAAGACCTCCGCAAATGAATAATAGTTATAAAAGATGAATATTTATAACTATTATTCATTGGATATAGTCTGCGGAATAATATATTCCTACATCCGTCAAATAACATCATATAGAGGAGTTGCCATTATGAAGGCAGGCGTAGAACCATTAGTAAATGACGGCTTTGCGGGTGAAGCCACCAAGCGGACATTGGGTTATCTGCAAAAGCAGCGGGAAAAAGGAAAGAATATTGTGGGAATTTATTGCAGTTATGCCCCCCTGGAGTTGATTCGCGCGGCCAATGCCGCGCCTGCGGTTTTATGCGCTTTTGCTAATAAAACCATTGAAGCGGCGGAAACCGTCCTGCCCGCCAATCTCTGCCCCCTCATTAAATCCAGTTACGGCTTCATCAAGACTGACACCTGTCCGTTCTTCGCCATCTCGGAAGCGGTCATCGCCGAGACGACCTGTGACGGCAAGAAAAAAATGTTTGAGTTAATTTCACATATTAAGCCGATGCATGTGATGGACTTGCCGCAACTTCCCGATCAGCAGGAAGCCCTGAACAACTGGACGGCCATGGTCAAAAAGCTCAAAGGATTTCTGGAGACAACCTTTAACCGTAAAATAGACGACAAAGACGTCGAACAGGAAATTAAAGAAACAAATGTTAAAAACAGGCTGATGAATGCCGTTTTTGATTTTGCCGCACTAACCCCAACGCCTCTGAGTTGGCTTGAACTCTATGACCTGACCTATCTGGGACAGGCTGCAACAACCGGAGACATGATTGCTCTGCTCAATGAATGCATCGTCAAGTTGGAAAAACGTGTTGCGGAAGGTGTTTATCATGGAGAAAAGAATTCTCCCCGCGTTCTGGTAACAGGCTGTCCGGTAGGCGGGGATGCGACAAAGGTTTTTAAAGTCATTGAAGAAGCGGGCGGTGTGATCGTTGCTTTGGATTCATGCACCGGCATGAAGCCGTTTGCCGGCAGCCTTGAAGAAAATACGTCTGATCCCTATGCCGCCGTTGCACGCCGCTATCTGGATATTCCCTGCTCCTGCATGACACCCAACACCAGCCGTCTGACGGAACTGGATAAAATGATCGAGCGTTTCAACCCGGATGTGGTCATTGATGTGATCCTTCATGCCTGCCATTCCTACAATATTGAATCGCACAAGATTAAGGAACATATTACGGGAAAACATAAAATGCCGTTTTTAAAAATTGAAACGGATTATTCGCAAAGCGATGCAGGGCAAATTCGCACCCGCGTAGAAGCCCTGTTGGAAATGGTGCATAAGAAATAATTGTAGGGAACGGTCGCGACCACCCCTGCGGGTGGCAAGACCGTTCCCTACGAGATACGAGGTGTGCTAAAATGAGGGATATTAAAATTGTCAATGCCACGGGGCTTAGCTGCCCGCAGCCGGTGATTCTGGCCAAACAGGCTATCGAAACAAACGAAAAGGTGAAAGTGATCGTGGATAACGACACGGCGCTGGAAAATGTCAAGCGCCTGGGAACGAAGCTTAGCTGCGACGTGAACGTTGAAAAGAAAAATGACGGCACGTATGAAATCGACCTGACACGGAAGGCCAGCAGCGTTTTGTTAAGTGAAGAATTATCAACTTCTTGCTGCGCACCCGCTTCAGCAGGACCTTTTGTCATCGTCTGCTCTGAGGACAAAATGGGACGGGGAAACGATGAACTCGGTTCCGTTTTGATCAGAGCTTTTCTTCACACTATCTGCCTGCAGAAGGAAAAACCCGATGTCATGATTTTCTACAACACCGGTGTGAAACTTACCCTGCAGGGATCAGAAGTTCTGGATGATTTAAAAGAACTGGCGGCGGCCGGCGTGGAAATTCTGGTTTGCGGCACATGCCTGAACTATTTTGAAATTAAAGACAGGATGGGCGTTGGCGTGGTCTCCAATATGTATGACATTGCCGGAACCATGAGCAAGGCCTCGCGATTACTGACGCCATGAATACGCATACATCATATTATGTAATGCTCTTCAAGTCGGTCAGCTACGCCTTGAAAGCGGAAAAGATTCTTAAGCAGGAAGGCTTGCCGCACAAACTCATTCCCGTCCCCAAACAAATCAGTTCGGACTGTGGCGTATGTCTGCGTTTTGAATCAGAATGGCTGGAAAAAATTCAAGCTGCTCTGACAAACAAAGTGGAAATGGAAGAGATCAAAGCGCTTGAAAAGTAGTCAAAGATTAAACCGAAATACCTGTCAAATTATTTTACAGCTGCGGTCAGTTGATTTACACATGCTCTCCAGCGTTTATCGGCCTTGCGTTCCTGGAAACAGAGCGACATTCTTCTCTAATTGATAAGCTTGTTGTGGACGGCGTAAAGGGTAAGTTCGGCGTTCTTTTTCGTGCCCATTTTGGACATGATCCGGGTGCGGTAAGTGCTGATGGTTTTCACGCTCAAACACAGTTCATCGGCAATGTCGGAGACGGATTTGCCGGAAGCCAGCATCAGCATCACCTGGTGCTCACGGTTGGAGAGCCTCTCGTGGGGCAGTTTTTGCGTGTCGAGATCCAGTTCATCGGCCAGCTTTTCAGCCAGCGACGCGGTAACGTATTTTCCGCCCTGGGCAACTTTGCGGATGGCGCCGATCAGCTCCTGCGGCGCGCTGGCTTTGGTGAGATAGCCTGATGCGCCGGCGCGCAAAGCGCGCACGGCATATTGTTCTTCAGGGTGCATGCTTAAGATCAGGACGGCCAACTTCGGGCGCCGGGCTTTGATATCCGCCAGAACTTCCAGGCCGCTTCGTCCCGGCATGGAGATATCGAGCAGGACCACGTCATATTCATATTTCAGAACCTTGTCCAGCGTCTCCGCGCCGTTTTGCGCTTCGTCCTTCACCAGAATATCCCGGACGTCCGCCAGAATCTGGATCACGCCCTGGCGCACCACAGCGTGATCATCAGCAACCAGTATGCGTATCATGCTTGTCTTTCTCCTTTACTTGAGTGGAATGAGAACCCGGACCGTTGTTCCGGACGGTTTAGCGTTGCGGACATGCACCGTGCCGCCCCAGAGATGGGCGCGCTCCCGCATGCCGATCATGCCGAAAGAGCGGGCATCATCCACCTGCCACTGCGTGATGCCGACCCCGTTATCCGTTACTTCCAGACACAATTCTTTTTTGTTTTCCGAAAGGTGGACTTTGCAAAGAGTGGCCTTTGCGTGTCTCGCGATATTGGTCAGCGTTTCCTGAAAAATACGAAAGACGGCCGTGGCCAGTTCGCGGTCGATGGCGCCGTTTGTGCATTTGATATGAGCCTGGCAGCGGATGCCTGAGCGCTTCTGAAAGTCCGCGGCCTGCCACTCGATGGCCGCGGGCAGCCCCAGATCGTCCAGCAGACTGGGACGCAGTTCCGTCGTGATGTTATGCACGCTTTCAATCGTGGCATCGACCAGACCCGACATGCTTTGCGTTTTTTCCCGGATGGCTTTACTATTGGCCGGCAATCGGTTTTTAAGCCAGGACAGATCCATCTGCAGCGCGGTGAGCGATTGTCCGAGCTCATCGTGAATTTTACGCGCAACGCGCGTGCTTTCCTCTTCGCGCACCGATTGAAGATGGGTGTACAGATTGCGCAATTCCTCGCGTGACCGTTGCAATTCCTCCTGCGCTTTTTTCTCCGCCGTGATGTCTTCATAAGTAACCACAATGCGCTTCTCGCGGAGTTTTTCACCGATGCGCGAAGCCTTCATCCGGCAGAGTATTTCCCGCCCGTCCTTGCGCTGGCAGGCAAACTCCGTCTCGTACGTTCGCTGATGCTCAAGGCTGTCATAAAAGATTTCGCCGATTTTATCCGCTTCCTCTTCGTTGCGATAGATCATGCGGATGCTCTTGCCGATGAGTTCTTCACGATGCCAGCCGAAGATGATCTTGACTGCGTGGTTGGCAAAATTGATGCGTCGTTCATGCAGACCCAGAACCGCCTGGGGGATCGCATCCAGTATGGAGGATTCCAGGGCTTCCAGCTCTTCCAGTCTGCGGCTGGCTTCCTTGCGTTCGGTCACATCCATCGAACTGCCCAGAATGGCCCGCTTGCCCTTGAATGTGATCGACATGACGGTTTCCATAATCCATTTGATCCGGCCGTCTTTGGTGACAATACGAAATTCATAGGGTGAAAAGCGCTGTTCCCTGAGCATCATGATGGCATTTTTGGTTGCGTTGCGCCGGTCTTCCGGCATGAGGAGGAAAGCGGGTTTCATCTTGAGCACTTCTTCCTCTGTGTAGCCTGTATACTCCCGGAAGTGGGAATTGATGAATTGAAACTTCTTGTCCTGGATAATGTAGTAACCGACCTGCGTACTATGCGCCAGAATTTTGTAGAGGTCTTCCCCGAAGGTTCCAAGCGACGCGGAAGCAATGATTCCGGTCAGCGCCGTCTCGGGATTATCGACCGGTTCCATCAATTCTTTTTTGGCTGTTTTGCGCGGACGCACCTGCCACCTCGTTAAAAAATATCACCCGGATAAAATATATTGTTTTCTATAGGACTAACTTGATTACTTGTACCATATATTGCGTTAGAGTTCAGCAAAATTGGTATCCTTCAGGGGAATGTCCATTTAGAACTCGGGTTCTTTTACCACGCCTATTGAATACATCCTTAAAATAGTAAGCGGTATCGGCCCCAGTCCGAATTAGATATGAGAAATTTTCATACAACCTGTAGGCTTTTCACCTACAGGTTGATGGATACATGAAACGGGTAAAACTGAAGATAAACAATGGAAGGAGAGTAACGAGCGACGAGCGTAACGCATCGGGGAGCTTATTCAGGCGGCACACCCGGATAAAAAAACCCGCCAGGATTGGCCCGACGGGTTTTAATTTTTTTAAAGATGGACTGATTCCTATTTATACAGATCCTGAAGCTGATCTCCGAATTTCTTCATGACGAGCGGCCGTTTGAGCTTAAACGTCTGGGTCAGCATACCGCTTTCCACGGTGAAATCTTCAGCGACGAAAAGGAACTTCTGCGGCACTTCATAGCCACCGTAAGTCTTTCGCAGATGGGTCGTGATATCCTTGGACAGGTAATCGGTTACAGCTTTGTCCTTGAGGGATTCTTCTAGAGTGTCTTTCAGGAGCGGCTTGAGGTTCGGATCGGCTTTCAGCGCGTTAAAGTCGGGAACAACCAGAGCGACGTTATAATCTTTGCCGTCGCCGTAAAGCATCACGTTGAGGATGTAGCGGATCAATTTAATTTCATTTTCAATACCTTCCGGATGGACATACTTGCCGTTGGCCAGTTTGTATTCGTCCTTGAAGCGGCCGGTAATATGCAGGTAGCCTTCTTCATCAAGCCAGCCGCGGTCGCCGGTGCGGATACCGGGGAAGCCATTCCATTTGTCCGGCATCATGATTTCCGCTGTCTGCTTCGGCTTATTGTGGTAGCCCATCATGATGTGAGCGCCGTAAGCGCAGATTTCGCCGTCCATGCTGTCTTCTCCAACACGGGATTTATCAATTACCACGTGCATGTTTTTAACCACCTTGCCGACGGTTCCCAATTTGTTGCCGTATTTGGGAGTATTGGAGGTAATGACCGGCCCTGCTTCCGTCATGCCGTAGCCATCAAATGTCGGCTGGCCGATATCTTTGAAGAACATGGCGATTTCCGGTTTGACCATTGCGCTGCCGGTCACGAAAAATTTCAGATCTCCGCCGAAAATTTTGCGGCACTGGGAGAAAACCAGCGCGTCGTAATCTTTGAATTCTTTTGTTTTCTCGGGAAGATCTCTGTTTTTGATTGCTTCGGCGACGGCGGCGTCAAAAAACAGCTTCTTAGTAGGATCAGCGGCAACGCCCTGTAAAATAGAATCATAAACCTTGTTGACAATTTTGGGAACAACGCAGAGCCCTGTGGGCTTGACTTCCTGAAAGTTCTGAATCAGTTTCTCCACCGATTCGGCAAAAGCAATGCCGCCGCCAGCCGCGATGTAAAGGTGCAGGTCACACGCCAGGCCATAGACATGCGCCCAGGGGAGAACGGCCACGACATGCATGTGTTCATTGATGCCGTATGAGTCTAAACCGAGACGCGCGTTTAAAGTAAGACTGCCGTGAGAGAGTTCGACGCCTTTCGGATCGCCGGTTGTGCCGGAGGTATAGACGATGTTGGCCATATCCGACCAGGCGGGTTTGATAGACGGCGCGCGGTTTTTCTTGCCCATTTCCTCCAGGGCGTTCATGGAATTCTCGCCTTCGCCGTAAACGACAAATATTTCTTTCAAGGTGGAAATATCGTTTTTGAAATTCTTGACCTTTTCAAAAATGTTTTTGTCGCGGGCAAACAGAAACTTAATCTCGGCGTCGGTGACGACATACTGCATGACTTTTGGAAGTTCCGCAAGGTACATGGGAACAAAAACACCGCCAAGACCATGAACGGCCTGCTCACAAATAAACCATTCCGTGCAGTTGTTGAGGATAACGCCCACCTTTTCGCCTTTGGCAAGACCAAGCTTTTTCAAGGCGCCACGGAGGTTATCAACTCTGTCGGCTACGTACTTGAAAGTCACCCATTCATACTGTCCCGATGCCGGATTCTTCGTGCCGAAAAGTCTGTTGTTTGGATATTTGGCCACGGCTTCCTCAAACAAATCTACCAGGTTATTCGGGTTCCCATAAATTTCTTTCAGATCCATTTTTGCTCCCTATTCTTTTTTAGAGTAAGATATTCGGCCTTTATCAAAAACAGGTATTCTCTAACAAGGCTACTTCATTCAATCGAGTGTTATGGATACAGCATTTTGCAGCATCCATGCCAACACCATTAAGCATGGCGTATGTTATAGATGTTATTATGTATGTTTGTTTTGAAAGAGATGGTAGTTGAATATTTTTGTGTTTTATGTAACATGCGCGTTACATAGTGCATCATGAAATGCTCTCATTTTAATGTCAGCCTGTTCGACAAAGACGGGGTGATCCTGGAAGTTATGCAAGACAAGCAATACGAAGAAAATTCTCTTGCCTCCGTGTGGGTTGTTGGCACGCAATGGTCTGAAAACATTGCGGGAAACAATGCGGCGGGAACCGCCATTTTTTATAAAAAACCGATTCGGATATTCGGTTCACAACATTATTGCCATGCCTACCACAAATACGCAGTTTCCAGCGCGCCGATTTTCAGTCCTGAAGGAAAACTGATCGGCGGTCTTACCATTATCGGTTACCATTTTGGCGCGCATCCCCACACGCTGGGCATCGCCATTGCCGCTGCTCAAGCGATTGAAAATGAACTTCGCTCACAAAAAGCGCTGGATGCAGTCAATACAACAAGCAACAACCAAAAAACAGTCATTTCTAATATTCCCGAAGCGATTATCACGATTGACAGCCAGGATTACATTTCTTTCATGAACGGCCATGCGAAGAAAATGTTTCACGTTTCAACCCCTTCCCTGGAAGGAATGCACCTCAAAGATGTTCTGGGCGCCATCAACCAGCATTTTCTTGAAATCATCGACCATAATGAATCCATTTCCGACATGGAATTACGGATATACACCAGAAGCGGCAGCGGTGATTTTACATTAACCTGCAATCCGATCATTTCTCCGGACGGCAGTTTTACCGGTAAAATTATTTTTCTCAGCGGGATCAAGCGCGCCAGAACTCTGGTAACCAAAATGATTGGCGCGAAAGCCAAATTTCATTTCGAGGATATTTACGGTCAGCACCCCGCCTTTCTTAAGACGTTGGAAGAGGCCCGGATGATTTCACAAAGCACCTCAACCGTGCTTCTTCTCGGCAAAAGCGGGACGGGGAAAGATCTTTTCGCCCAGGCAATTCATAACGCCAGTCCGCGCAAAGATGGACCCTACATCGCTATTAACTGCGCGGCTATCCCCCGGGACTTGATTACAAGTGAATTCTTTGGTTACTCGGAAGGGGCTTTTACCGGATCCCGGAAAGGCGGGAATCAGGGAAAATTTGAGTTGGCGGACGGTGGCACGATTTTTCTGGACGAAATCGCTGAAATGCCCCTTGAACTTCAGTCCGTGCTGCTTCGTGTTATCGAAGAAAAAAGCGTCACCCGCATCGGGGGCACAAATATACGGCCTGTAGATGTACGTATTATTGCTGCAACAAACAAGGATTTAAAAGAAGAGATCAGAAAAGGCGCCTTCCGGGAAGACCTCTATTACCGGCTCAATGTTTTTTCCATTAATCTGATCCCCCTCCAAGAACGCCCGGATGATATTTTACTTTTAATGAATCTTTTTGTCCGGAAATATGAACCGTCATTGAACAAGCGGATTATCCGGATTCACCCCGATGTTATTACAACCTTCCTGAATTATCCCTGGCCCGGTAACATCAGGGAATTGCAGAATATCATCGAGCGAATGATGAACATCGTCTGCTCGAACGAATTGACGCCCGATCTCATCCCCGAAGAAATTATCGGCTGTGGAAAAATATCATCAACCGACAAATTCATGGAGTCCCCTGAAGAGACAGAACGTAAAACAATTTTTAAATTACGCCATTTAAAATTTCCGAAAAACATCATTGCCCAAAAGATGAATATATCGAGAATGACACTCTACCGGAAAATGAAAAAATACGGTTTGACATGACGTCTTGCGGGAAGGGGATTATCAAACGACTTTTATAATTGCACGATGTGACGCACATGTTACAATAAACCCATAAATGGTGAACTCTCTTTTCGGCAATAATAATATTTTTAGTAATATCGTTGACATTGGTTATCTCTGGCGGTGTTGGCATAGATACTGCAAAGTATCTGCAAATTGTTGTTCAATGCTTTATGGGTAGTTTTTGCCAATGCGTTAACCAAATAATATTTACAGGAGGAAACAACATGGCCATGAAAACGCCCGAGCAGTACGAAGAAAGTCTGCGCAAAATGAATTTTAAAATTTACCTGATGGGAGAACTGGTGAAAAA
>DFZJ01000213.1:4243-14452 GCA_002382045.1 Syntrophaceae bacterium UBA4059 | reverse complement strand
TCAACGGCCACATGATGCCCATCGGACCGCACACGGATGAACGAAACCCCAAAATCTGGCGCACAATGACCACCAATGCTTTCCCCGTTTGCGGTTCCTTCCCGCCCAATGTCATGCCGGAAGAAATTCTATCCGATCACCCCGAAAGGCTCAGGGCCGTATTCGTCACGCAATCCAATCCGCTGCGCTCCTACGCGGACACCACGGCTTATGAAAACGCTTTCCGCCGTCTCGATTTGCTGGTCACGGGAGAAGTCGCCATGACGGAAACGGCCGCCCTGTCGCACTATGTGCTGCCTTCCCGCACCGGCTACGAATCATGGGACGGCACCTTCTTCCCCATGACCTATCCGGGCATTTACTTCCAAATGCGGCGACCGATTATTGAACCGGAAGGAGAGCAGTTGGAATTGGGCGAAGTCCATCTCCGACTGGCCGACAAGCTGGGCTTGATTCCTCCAATCTCGGAAAGCCTTTACCAGGCAGCCAACGAGGGCCGCGCGGTCTTTGCCAAAGCGCTGATGGAATACGCTATGACGGAGCCCAAAGCGCTCAAGGCTATGCCGTTTATTCTGGGAAAGACGCTGGGCAAGGCCTTGGGTTCCGTTCATCTGGCGGCACTCTGGGGCATGCTGCAGGTCGCCCCTGAATCGCTTTATAAAAACGCCATTCGGGCAGGCTTTAAATCCGGCGCAACGCTTGGTGAAGACCTTTTCCAGCAGATTCTCGATCATCCCGAAGGCCTCTGGGTGGGAAAGATCGATCCGGAAAATAACTTTTCCGAAGTGAAAACCGAAGACGGCAAATTCATTCTCCTCATTCCCGAACTGCTTGATGAATTGCAAAGTATAGAAGCAAAAAGAGAAGAAGCGGCGCTGGTCATGCCCTCACAGTTTCCGCTTATTCTGATGGCCGGACGACATATCGCCACGAATGCCAACACGCTGATGCGCGATCCCGCCTGGAACGAAGGCAAACGCGCCTGCACGCTGGCGATGCATCCCGAGGACGCCGCAGCCCTGAGTTTAAAAGACGGCCAGCAAGTGCGGGTGACAACAGAAGCGGGAACCGAAGAAATCGAACTGGAGGTGACGGAGACGGCGCATAAGGGCCATGTGGTCATCCCGCATGGTTTCGGCATGATTTACAACGGCGTCAAATACGGCGCCAACGTGAACCGCCTGACCAAAAACACGCACCGCGACCAGTTCGGAACGCCCATGCATCGATTCGTGCCCTGCCGGGTGGAGGCGGTTTAATCATTTGAAAATTGCTGACGCAAAAGAAAGGAAAAATCATGAGTGAACTTGTAAAAATTACCATCGAAAACAACATAGCGGATGTCCGTTTCAACCGTCCCGACAAATTCAACGCGTTGAGCTTTGATCTGATCGATGCCATGGCGGCAGCCATCGACCGCCTGGCCACAGAACCCGGTGTGCGCGTGGTCGTCATCTCCGGAGAGGGCAAGAGCTTTTGCGCCGGGCTGGATATTGAAAACTTTGCGGCTCTGCAATCCGGAGCAAAACCGTTTCCCAATCTCACGGATCGTTACAAAAACCGGATTGCCAATATCTATCAGCATATCGGATACGGCTGGAAAGAACTGCCCGTGCCCGTCATCGCGGCCATTCACGGGGTAGCCCTCGGCGGCGGCTTTCAGATCGCCATGGGCGCCGACATTCGCTTCTGCACACCCGACGCCAAGTTCTCCATCATGGAAATGAGATGGGGACTGATTCCGGATATGAGCGTCACCCAAACCATCCGCGATGTTGTCTCCATTGATGTGGCGAAGGAGCTGATCTTTACGAACAAATTCGTTCTGGGTGAAGAGGCGCTCCGTTTGAAGCTGGTGACGCATCTCTCGGAGAAACCTTACGAAGACGCCATGGTTCTGGCTAAAGAAATCGCATCCAAGAATCCGGATGCCATCCGCGCGGCCAAAAAACTCATCAACGAAGTATGGCACGGCGATTCAGCCCGCGGCCTCATGATGGAATCGGAACTGATGATGACGCTCATGGGCAGTCCCAACCAGATGGAGGCGGTCACCGCACAGTTTACCAAGCGTCCGCCCCGGTTCAAGGACCCGGTTTAGTCATTATCTGAAGATCGGCTCCTGCTTTATATGGATGCGATGCCGGGAAGCGTCAAGGCCTTTCTGGAAGCGTTAGCGCCCCTTACGGGTCAAAGCTGGCCAAACTTGCACGGCCGGAGCATTTGTCTATCGAGAACCTGGCCCAGGTCATCCCTTTCATCAAATCAGATCATATTGTTTCATCTTCCGGTAAAGCGTTGCACGGGAGATGTTCAGCTTTTCAGCGATACGGTTTTTACGCATTTTCTGATTCAGCATTCTGGCAATCATCAACCGCTCAGTCTCCTGCGGCTCTATGGAATCCTCCCGCATTTCAGTCGTATGGCCGGGGTGCCGTATATGGTCGGGAATCAAATCCACCGTCAGCTCCGACGTCTTGAGATAATTGATCATCCGTTCGACGGCATTCTGCAGTTCCCGCACATTACCGGGCCACGGGTAGTTCATAAAAGTATCCATCACCTTCTTATCCACGCGGACAATCCTTTTTTTCATGGCGCTGGCGTAGCGTTTGATGAAATAGTCCGCCAGAAGAGGAATATCATCGCTTCTCTCCTTGAGCGGAACCATTTCGATGGCAAAAACATTGGCGCGGTAGTAGAGATCTTCCCGGAAGTTGCCCTTGCGGACTTCTTCCCGCAAATCTTTGTTGGTAGCGGAGATAATACGAACATTAACCGGCCGGACACGGGTGCCGCCGATGCGTAACACGGATTTGTCCTCGATCACCCGCAAGAGCGCCGTCTGCAACTCCAGCGGCGTTTCGGCGATTTCATCCAGAAAAAGCGTTCCGCCGTCGGCCAGTTCAAAC
The DNA here is from genome assembly GCA_002382045.1 of Syntrophaceae bacterium UBA4059. GTDB lineage: Bacteria > Desulfobacterota > Syntrophia > Syntrophales > Smithellaceae > UBA8904. The sequence continues at coordinate 11,540 of DFZJ01000213.1, read as the reverse complement.
TTGCCCTGATTGCCGCCCCGTCGCGAGCCTGTAAATGCCCCTTCCTCGTGGCCGAACAGTTCACTCGCGATCAGATCCCGGGGGATGGCGCCGCAGTTAATGGCAACATAGGGCCCGTTTTTGCGGTCGCTTTCATTATGAATGGCCTGGGCAAAGACGTCCTTGCCCGTCCCGCTCTTGCCTAAGAGCAGAACATTGGAAGTGCTTTGCGATACCATTCTGGCCTGATCCACAGTCATCAGGAACCGGGAATTCTGACCATAAATATCTTCAAAACGAAAATTCGCGTTGGCGCCCATCATTTTAGTGACCATGGACTTGGCCCGTTGAATCTCGTTGAGGATGATAATCTTGCCGATCACGTTCTGATCGGGAGAGAGAATCGGATTGCAGGTCAATGTATAATCGCCGGAGAAATCATGAGAAGAGATTCTGACTTCCGTATCGGTAATCATCTCGTTGTTTTCAATCAGCGTGAAAAACTGCGCGTTCTCATGGCTGAAAATATCGCGGATGTTCCGCCCTTCGACTTTCATATTGATCAGACCAAATCGCTTGCGCGCATTGTCGTTGATCAGCGTTACACGTCCGCTGGAATCCACCGCAATGAGCGCCTCCTGAATCGAAGAAATCACCGTTTGCTGATAACTGGAGGCAACCTGGCTCTCCGATAGCGCCCTGTGGATTTTCAGTTCATTTTCTATCGCGCCTGCCGCCGCCACCGCCATCCCCAGCGTATGCGGATTGGCACGGTAGTAACGCCCGAAAATAACAATACCTCCCAGCAGATCCCCATCGGGGCTGAAAATCGGCGCGCTGGACCCGGTGGCGCCATGATAAAGCCGGATATACTGCTGCGAACCAAAGACCTGCATGGGCTTCTTATAGAGAATAACGGTGCTGGCGGCGTTGTTGCCGGAATTTTTGATGTCCCAGCACGCCCCGACAAATCCCCTGAACGCGCGGATTAACTTATTTTCTTCAGGGTCGCCGAGCGCTTCCAGAACAAAACACTTTTGATCGAACAGGCTGACCATAAATCCCGACCCTTCCAAAAACCGGTATAGATTACTCATGAAGGGACGGCTGACGTCGATGAATTCTTTATTTTTATTGAGCAACTCCTCAAGCGCTTCCCCGGTCAAAACTTCATTACACGGCTGAACAAAAGGATCGACGCCAATTTCGGCGCATAGCATCCAGCAATCAAAAACTTCTTGCGGAATAACAGACATGTCAATGTTATGATCACCCGCAGTGAATTTTTTCCACTCCAGATAAGTCCGCTGATAATATCGCTCATAATAATCGACGCCCATCAGATTGATGTCTCTGGGCGGACGCCGCTTTTCTGTTCTTGACTCTTCCGTCATTTTTTTTCTCCCCAATCACCATCTGCACCCCAAATTACGTCTCACAAGCGCGTCAAAATCGTCTCATTGAGACAGCAATGAAACATATATTGACACAATAATCAAGCAATAAATATTATCATCAACAATATCATAATCATATGAATGTCCATGACTTGGCATGATGAATGCTATAACTGGCTGCGGATGTTGGTTTCCCGCCATTAAAAGCGGTCATTACAAAAAAATTTGAGTGGCAGAAAACCACAAACGTATTGATATTTAAGGTATTTTCAAGAATGAAAAAACCCCCTGTACAAGCAAAGCCCTGGCAGAAGAACTACGATTACATCGTCCCCACGACCATTCGATTCCCAAAATTCCCCATACAGAACTTCCTGCACCTTGCTGCCTCTCAATATCCTTTTAAAGCGGCCACTGATTTTTACGGCTCGGAAATGACCTTTACGCAGTTGCGCACGCAAATGCTGCGCATGGCCAACGCGCTCGTGCAAATGGGCGTCAAAAAAGGCGACCGGATCGGTCTGGCACTGCCTAATTGTCCCCAGTATATCATCGCCTATAATGCCATCCTGTCGGCGGGCGCCATTGTTGTGAACATGAACCCCATGTACACACACGATGAGCTTAAGTTCATGCTGGAAAACACAGATGTTAAAGTACTGGTTACATTCGACGGCGCTCTGTCCACCATGCGGCTGCTGGCCAAAGAACTGAACATTGCGCTGATCGTAACACGCGTGACGGACTATATCACCGGCTTAGGCGTCAGCACGGCTAAAGGATTAGAACTCGAAGAGGGTTGGCATCATTTTTCAGAACTCATCGAAGGCTGCGCCAATACGCAGTTACCCCGCATTGACTTTATTCCATCCGATGCCGCTCTCATTCAGTTTACCGGCGGCACAACCGGTCTGCCCAAAGGCGCGCTTCTGACCCACGGCAATGTCGTGGCGGCAACGCTTCAATGCGCCCTGTGGGGCAGTTCGATCACGACCTTTACACCTTACGAAAAACGAAACCTCCTCGGCATCATTCCCTATTTTCACATCTACGGCAACACCTGCGCCATGAACTGGGGCCTGCTCAACGCAGCCACGCAGGTGCTGGTGCCCCGTTTCGATATTGATGAAGTACTGGGAACCATCAAACGCGTAGACCAGATCACATATTTCCCGACGGTTCCCACAATGATTACGGCCATTATCAACCATCCCAAAGCCATAGAAATGAGCCTCGACCAGCGGTTCCGTTTCTTCAATTCCGGCAGCGCACCCATGACGGCAGAACTCATCGAGAAAGTGAAAGACCTCGGCATTTTCTATGGCGAGGGCTGGGGCATGAGCGAAACCGCGTCGCTGGGCATCTCTAACCCGCTCCTGGCTTGCCGTACCGGTGCTATCGGCGTTCCCCTGATGGAGAATGACGTTCGTCTGGTTGATATAGAAAACGGCGTTGATAATGTAAAACAAGGCGATCCGGGTGAAATCCTCATTAAAGGCCCCTCGGTTATGCAGGGCTACTGGAACAATCCGGAAGAAACCAAAATCCAGCTTACCGACGGATGGCTGCATACCGGCGATGTGGGACAGTCCGATGAAGACGGCTATATTTATATCGTGGATCGCAAGAAGGATATGATCATTACCGGCGGATTCAATATTTATCCCCGTGAAGTGGACGCAGTGCTCTACCAACATCCCAAAATAGCCGAAGCGGTTACCGTAGGCGTGCCGGACAATTACCGGGGTGAAACCGTAAAAGCCTTTGTGGTGCTCAAACACGGTCAGCAAGCCACGGACAAAGAGATTTCCGAATTCTGCCGGACCAAACTTGCCGCCTATAAAGTTCCCAAACTGGTGGAGTTCCGGGAAAGTATTCCGAAATCGGCCGTAGGTAAGATTTTGCGTAAGATTTTGCGCGAAGAGGAAATCGCTAAAACTAAAAAATAATATAGGCGACTCAAGGTAAGAAAGTCGCCACCGATCCCCTTTTTTTCCTGCCACCGAGGAAGAGGGTTTAGGGATACAAAGGTATGTTCCAACATATCTTCCCTATGCTCTCTTCCTCACCTTCCTTACGAAAACGTGAAATGTTAGACGTGAAGCGTAAAGGTGCAAGGTAATGCTCTTTTCACCTTTCACTTTTTACTTTTTACGCATCCCCGATATCCCTTCTTGACCCTTGGGGATTTTCAGTGTAGGTAATCGACGCATGATCCGAAAAAAGGAGGCCGTTTTGCCGGCAGTTTCCATTATTTTTCGGGGCAAATGAACCATCAACCCCACATCAAGTCAGGAGATATTCCATGAGCAATTTGAACGAGCCCAAAATGACAAATATCAAAATTAATCCCGATAATCTTTATAAAGAAGAATCCTTCACAGACCTGACCTACGCCACCATCCGCCGTCTTACGCCCGTCAAGATTGACGGATCGCCCGATGAGAGCCGGCAGCCTCTTTTTACTGGTATGGCGCAGCTCATGTCCCCCAATGGACCGATACCGGTGCAATGTGTAATTGAAGACGCTAAAACACTCAGCGAGGCGGCAGATAAATTACCCGACGCCATTGAAAAAGCAGTTCAGGGCATGATTGCTGAAGCCAGGGAGATGGAGCGTCAGGAAGCTCCCCGAATTGTTTTGCCCGGCCAATAAAAAGGAGGTTTGACGATGATTGAAAACACGATCGCCACCTGGCACAAATTGGTTGAGACAAAGGATGCGGCGGGTTTAGACGATATTCTCGCTGAGAACGTTGTCTTTCATTCTCCGGTGGTTCATACGCCGCAGGCGGGAAAGCCGATCACCACATTATACCTGACGGCAGCGCTGCGCGTCCTGAACAACGATACGTTTAAAGTCCTGCGAGAAGTCATCTCCGGCAACAACGCCGTCCTGGAATTTCAGACGGTCATTGATGGCATCTCCATCAATGGCGTAGACATGATCACCTGGGGTGAAGATGGCAGAATCACCGACTTCAAAGTCATGATCCGCCCGTTAAAAGCCGTCAATATGGTCCACAAAATGATGGGCGACATGCTGCAAAAGATTAAATAATCATTGCAATGCAGCTATCCGCTGTTGTCGATGCTAAATCCCGGCCAGCATTTGCGTGACCATGTTTTTCGTACGTTCAATTAATTTTTCGTAATAAACATTGTTTCTCTGAACGTAGAAGTATTTTTCCATATCACGAGAGGTCTTATGGACCTTGGCAAAAAAAATTTTCATCTTTTCAACAGACGGAAACCTGCGTACAAACATTTCTTCCCAGTTATTTTTATAGATAACGCAGAAATCGCTGACATCCATATTCATTCTCACATTTTCAAAGCTGAAAACAAAAAGAATTTTCGTGATTTTCTCCTCCTCCAAAAAGTTGCCGAAATGAACGCCGGTAATATCGTAGCTGCCGAATACGTCTCTTATCTTTCGGCCGAGATTGATGATTTCCTGAATCGTCACCTGTGTCTGATTCGGCAGCATTCTGATTTGCGCCGGATCATAAATCCCGTTCCAGACAATATACGCAATACAATTAATAACGTTTTCATTGGCAATAAATGGCGAAGATGGCGAATCAGATGAATTAACTTTCCATGTTTTCCTGTCGTTGGAGAAAGTAAGCACCGGGAGTTTAATGTTTTCCACGGGAATCTGAAACACGGGAACCTTATACTCTTTATTCACCAGAGACGAGGACAGTTTACGGCCGAGAATGGTTAATTCCTGCGGCGCCATTGCTCTGGCCTTGCCTTTCTGAATTCGAACAATATCATTGTAAATCTCAATCAGAAACCTGAACATTAATTTCCCCAAATTAATGTGTTCCTGTAATTTCCAGGATGCGAACTCATTGAGACGATAAATTTCACTCCTGTCAATTTTGTATTTTTTGAAAAGGTCACCAACCATTTCTTCTTTGATGGTCTGGGTTTTAGAAAGTAATTTCAAATCAAAGCGCAAATAGAAAAACTTTTTAATATGTTCAAAATTTTCTTTACAGGTATTTTCATGGTAATAATCCAGCACGGCATTCATGGCAAAAACACTGGGATCGGGAAAATCATCCTTGTTTTTTCCTTCTAAAACCAGCCGGCGCAGCTTATGACATAAAAGTTCTTCTTTCGGAGATTCCAGAAACATTTTGAGCTGCAGCATTTTGATGATGGATTTCAAAGGATGGGTCAAAGATTTATTGTATTGCCACACGGAAGCGCCGAAATACTCATCCTGATTGACCGCTTCCAGATTGCCCAGATCAATGAAATCAGGTTCCCCATAGTCGCTGCGGAAGTTCAGGGACAATTCCTGCTCGTAATCAACGTCTGCATCGCCGTCATAACAAACCCACCAGAAAGGAATTTTGCCGGAAATAAGAATCGATGTCCGGTAAAATTCCTCTTTCAATACATTTTTTTGCGTCGAACCGCTGCTTTCATAATCCAGTTTTCCGAAATTACAGTTTCTAATATCATTGACATCGGTTATAAAAAAATAAACGGGGATTTTTAATTTTGAATCGAGCCAATCCTTGATTAAATTTATCTTTTCGCTTAAATATTGCAGGGCGTTGTCATCGTAATCGTTTTTGTCAATGCAAATCCAGATGTCGCAATCCGAATGGGACGTCTGACTGGCCGTGCCTGCCGAACCGATCGTGTAGATGCCCTGGATTTCCGGACCACGGTTCTGAAAGTTCAGTAATGACCTCTCTTCTTTAATGTTGAACAGCTTTTTGAATAGTAATTCCTGTTTGATGAATTCCCGGTCGGTTCCCAGCCCAAATACATAGAATGGCTTTTTTAGATCTTTGATATAACCGGGAACTGAAGATTTGTTGACGTTCACCAACCAGGGCAGCATATGAAGAATGATCTGACTGTCTTTAGGTGAATTGATGGAAAATATTTTTTTCCGGAAATTGTTATAGGCCAGATAACGCTTCTTGTTGTTTTGTACTGTAATAGAATGCAAAATTTAATACCTCTTCAATATATTTAAAAGCATTTTATACCAGTGCCGTAACGCAGTCAATTATCGTATCAGCAATCGTATCAGTAACTTTAGCGTTATCTGGCACCTGTTCTGGTTCCGGTTCAACTGAACGTACCTTTATCCCTTTAAATTTTCAAAGAGTCATCCTGTTGCATTTTTTTATATACATCCGGATATAGTTTTCTTAAACAATCAGGACAAATTCCGTGACTGAATTCGGCTTCCGAGTGATCGCTTATGTATGATTCGATTTGTTTCCAATAGCCCTCATCGTCACGGATTTTTTTACAGGAGGCGCATATCGGGAGCAGCCCGCTTAATGCCTTAACGTTCTTTAATGCCTGCTGAAGTTCCCGGATAAGTTTTTCACGCTCTCCTTCCGCCCGTTTGCGCTCGGTTATATCCCGGATGATCCCCTTGAACCCAGCTGGATTACCCTTTGTGTCCCGCATCAGAGATATGGAACTCTCTACGGGTATTTTTCCGCTCTCTTTGCTTATCAGCTCCCATTCGAATGCCTTGACAGAGTCTCCCGTGAGGAAAACCTTGCTGTAGGCTTCGGACACCTTGTCGGCATTCTTTTTGTTCACGTATTGGCGGAAGTTCATGCCCATCATTTCATCATCCGTGTAGCCGAGACTCGTGACTGCCGCGGTGTTGAAGAAGGTCATGTTTCCGCGTAAATCCACTTCGTAGTAGGCCTCCTCCATGTTATCGAGGATATTCCGGTAACGCGCTTCACTCTCCCGCAGGGCGTCCTCCGTCCGCCGTTGCTCGGTCATGTCTCTGCTTTGGACTAAGAGGAAAGCAGGTTTTCCGTTCTCGTCCCTGATGAAACTGAACTTGTTTTCTCCCCACAGCGTGTGACCGTTTTTACAGCAAAATTCCAATTCCAGCGATTGTTTTAAAATATAATCTG
>DFZJ01000213.1:0-4197 GCA_002382045.1 Syntrophaceae bacterium UBA4059 | reverse complement strand
TCAGATTGCTTGCTACGATTTCGAAATGATGCCAGTTTTCATGAATGTCGCGAATGCGGACTTCATCTTTCTGAGTAGGGGCATTTTCATCTTGAAATAATTTATCGAAGGCAACGGTAATAGCATTTAAATCATCAGGATGAATATTATCAAATACCTTGCTGCCAATTCTTGCCTCGGCTTTGAATCCCAGGATTCTTTCCACGGCATCGTTCTCATAGATCACGACCCCTTCCCGATTCACAAGCAGAATGATATCAGAAGATTGCTCGGCGAGAGCCCGGAGCAATCGATTTTCGGTTTGTATTTTCTTCATCCCTCATCTTCCGATTAGAAATCTCTGGGCAGTTCTTCCAACTGGGCCAGTGAAAACACCGGGCCGTCCGAGCAGACATATTTATACCCCACATTGCACCGGCCGCATTTGCCGACGCCGCATTTCATGCGCATTTCCAGAGACGTCAGAATGTTCTCTTTGGAGAAACCCAATTCGAAAAAGACCGGCAGTGTGAACTTGATCATAATGGGTGGACCACAGATCACAGCCACCGTGTTTGCAGGTGACGGCGCAACGTCTTTGCAGACCGCCGGCACAAAACCCTGACGTCCCGTCCAGGTCTCATCGCCTTTATCCACGGTAATGACGGTTCTGATGTCGTTTCTTTTTTCCCATTGGATCAGTTCGTCTTTATACAGCAGCAGGCCGGGGGTCCGGGCGCCATAAATAACGGTAATCTCACCAAAGCGCGAGCGATTGTCCTTATGCAGCATATAATTAATAAGCGAACGAAGCGTCGTAAAGGCAAACCCGCCCCCCACCACGACAATATTCTTTTTCTCCAGAAATTCAATCGGCCAGGAATTGCCCAAAGGCCCGCGCAGACCTATTTTCGCGCCCTCATCCATATCGTGGAGCGCAGCCGTAACCAGCCCCGGAACAATCGCGCCCGCCCGCTGAACCGTAAATTCGACGTAGCCATCCTGGGTCGGCGAGGAGGCGATGCCGATGGGCGACTCGCCTTTCCCGTAAATGGACAGTTCTGAGAACTGACCGGGCAGATATTTGAATTTGGCTTCATCCTCGGGATTCAGAAATTTCAGACGAAACGATTTGATGTCATGCGTGTCCACTTCGTCGATAATTTTGATAATCTCAACCGGCATGGGAATATAGGGATTATTTAAACACATATTGATCCTCAAAATATTTATGGTTCGTTTTGCGCTTCCTGGGCGCTATGCCTTCATGGCTTCGTCCACAATCGAGAAAATATCGATATTCACCGGACAGGCGCGCGTGCAGCGGCCGCAGCCGACACAGGAAATCGGGCCGTATTTCCGGATGTGATACGAATACTTATGGCAGACTTTCTGGCGCAGGCGCTGATAGACTTTCGTGCGCGGGTTGTGGCCGCTGGCCTCCAGCGTGAAATCCGTAAACATGCAGGCGTCCCAGACGCGGCGGCGCGTTCCCTTTCCGAAAAGGGTTTCATCACAAATATCAAAACAATAGCAGGTGGGACACACGAAGGTGCAGGCGCCGCAGCTAAGACAGGCGTTGGATACCTTTTCCCAGAATTCCGTATTGCCAAAAAGATCTTCAAACTTTTTGGCAATGGGCTTTGCCTCCACACAGGTAAAACGTGTTTTAAAAGCGCGCCCCGCTGCGACCGTGTCGTCGAAATAGTTCAGGTCATCGGGCGTGGCATCGGACAGAACGCTCATTTCGGCAAGGAGTTTCTCTCCCTTGGGCGTGATGGCTTTCAGCAGCAAATCATCGCCTTTTTTGATCATGAAAACATCGCTTCCTTCGGGATCCGCCGCACCGATGCCCAGCGTTGAATAGAAATCCGCTCCGTCAGCCGGTGTGTTCAGGTCAAAGGCATAACCGAAAATCGCTGCTGCTTCGCGTCTTTTCTGCCAGTAGGGGTCCACCGCGCCCGTGCCGGTAAAATGGATATCCATAATCTCGAAGCTCTTCACATCGCAGGGACGAACACCAAAGAGAAAAGCCGGTTTTATATTCAGTTCAACGGGTGTGGCCTCCAGGATGTCTTTCCCCGTCTGATACCGGACAAAATCCTCCGTCTGAGGGAAAAAAGCAGACTTCGGGCTGATGATGGTATTGTAAAAATTCAAATCCACCTGCTTCGCATCGGAAATCTCGCGGAAATTAAACCCTGCCTCTTCCCTGACCGGTGCGATCAGAGCGCCCTTTCCCATCAGTTGAGCGGCCAGATCGGATATTTCTGAAATTGATGTTTTCTTCAACACAACCAAGCTCCTTAAGCCAGAATTTTATCGGAATCGTCCACCCGGAAGTTCACCAGAACGGGCTTGTCTTCAATGCTCATGCCCGCGGCCTGGCCGAACATTTCCTCACATTCCTTGGCGACCTTCTTGTGGAACAGATATAAGGGAATATCCACGGGGCAGGCGCGCGAACACTCCCCGCAATCGATGCAGCGTCCGGCCAGATGATGAAACCTCGTCAGGTGATACATCAGGTTGCCCTGGGAATCCGGTGATTTTTCACCCCATTTGGGTTTGTTCTGATCGATGAAGCAAGGATCGCAATAGCACATGGGACAGGCCTTGCGGCAGGCGTAGCAACGGATACATCGATCAAATTCTTTTTTCCAGAATACCCAGCGCGCTTCATTGTCCATGGCTTCATATTGGACGAGCACATCGTAGGGCGAATTAACGGGTTGCCCATGCACTTCCTCCCCAAGCAGGATGTCATACAGCACAGGATTATATAGCCCGCCGGTGGTTTTGCTGTCGATGATTTCCCCTGTTTTAAAATTCTTTATGCCGTAGACCGGAATACCCAGAAGGACAAGATCTTCACGTTTGACCTTGTCTTCCTGAATAAGCTGGATAACGGCGCGACTGTCCGCGGCCTTGACGGCAATGGCGATCTTCGTTCCACGCGGATAACGAACCAGATAGCGCGCCATGTTGGCCGCGCAATATTCATTAAATACGATATTGGCCGCGTCGGCTGCGTTCTTCGCGGCATAAGGCATCGGGTGCTTTTCATCATAGCCTTTGCCGTAGGCCAGCACCAAACTCACTTTGCCTGTTTCCAGAAGCCCCTTGGCCTCCGTTTTTAACTTATCTTCAATTTGCTTAAAGCTGATGGCCATATCCTCTCCAACTCTATTGTGAAATCTTGAACTGGGTCTGGGGACCCAGATTTTTAACCTGCTGGGTGAACTCCGTTACGACTTCGGCAAACTTGTTGCCTTCGGACGCGGAAATCCATTCTACGCGGAATCTGCCCGGCTCGATTCCGGAAAACTCCAGAATCTTTTTGGCAACCGCCAGCCGCCGTCGGGCATAGAGATTGCCCGTGTTGTAATGGCAATCACCGGGGTGGCAGCCGCCGACCAGCACACCGTCTGCCCCGAGCTGAAACGCCCGAAAGATAAAGGAAGGGTTGATCCGGCTGGAGCACATGACGCGCACCACCCGAAGATTCTGCGGATACTGCAATCTTGTGGTTCCGGCCAGGTCCGCACCGGTATAAGTGCACCAGTTGCAGGCGATACCCAGTATTTTCGGTTCAAATGACATGAATAAAATTCCTTTCTGTAAAACTAGAACTCCATGAGGCCTTCCATTTCTGCCAGCACCTGATCATTCGTAAAATGCCTCGCGATAATCGCCGAACTCGGACAGACGGACGCACAAAGTCCGCAGCCCTTGCACAACGCTTCGTTGATCTCCGAAACCCGTTTATCGGCATTATAGGAAGGCGCGCCATAGGGACAGACGCGCACGCAGTTCTGACAACCGCAGCAGGAAGCGGGATTCACCATCGCGGTAGTCGCTTCCAGTTCCATCCTGTCTTTGACCACAATCGTCAGAGCTTCCGCCGCCGCACCGTTGGCCTGCGCCACGGTATCGGGAATATCTTTCGGGCTCTGGCAGACGCCGGCAATAAAGATGCCTTCGGACATCGTAGACAGAGGCGCCAGCTTCGGATGCCGTTCCATGAAGAAGCCCTGCTTGTCGGTGCTCAAATTGAAAAGCCTCGCCAAATCCTTGGAATCCGCCCGCGGCACGATGGCCGGGGACAGCACCACCATATCCACCGGCAGCTTAATGAACTTTCCGGTAATCGTATCTTCCGCTTCAACCATCAAACGGCCCGGTTCATCGGGGCTTTCGGCCACGCGCGCCCCTTTG
>DFZJ01000186.1 GCA_002382045.1 Syntrophaceae bacterium UBA4059 | reverse complement strand
GACCCTTATCTTAAAATAAAATAATTTTCAACGGGAGGTCATTCATGAAAAATATCAAAATAAAAGGCATGAGCTGCCAGCATTGTGTCATGGCGGTGACCAAGGCATTGGGCGCATTGGATGGCATCAAAAATGTCCAGGTCGATCTGAAAACCGGTGTGGCCACCTATGAGGAAGTAAAGCCGGTGGATGCGCAGGTGGTTGCTCAGGCGGTTAAGAAAGCGGGTTATGACGTTGTCGGATAAAATGATCGTTTCAGTTGGCGGTATGACCTGCGCCGCCTGCGTGCGGCGCGTGGAAAAGGCCCTCAAAGAGGTTGAGGGGGTTCTGGAGGTCAATATCAATCTGGCAACCGCGCGCGCCACCATTATTCATTCGGAAAGGTGGGCGGGGGTGCAGGCGCTGGCCCGGGCCATCACGGAACAGGGTTATGAATTTCTGGGTGAACTGACAGATTCCTTTGATGATCCTGTGGATAAAGCCCGTGCGCTGGAGCTTAAGGAACTGACCTTTAAAGTCAGCTGCGGCGCGATCTTGAGTGTGATCATTTTCCTCGGTTCCATGCAGCACTGGTTTAGTTTTCTGCGCTTTATTCCCCATCAGGTTATGCTCCTGGCTATGTTTGTCTTGACTGCGCCGGCCGTCTTCTGGGTCGGGAACCGTTTTTTTGCCGGTGCTTACAAAGCCGCCAAACAAAAAACATCGGATATGAACACCCTGGTCGCCGTCGGCGCTTTTTCAGCATATGCCTATTCAGCGGCGGCAACATTTTTCCCGCATTTCTTTGAAAGCGCCGGTGTGGCGCCCCACGTCTATTATGACGGCGCGGCCATGATCATCACCCTGATCCTTCTGGGCAGGCTTTTGGAAGCCCGGGCCAAAGGCAAGACCTCCAGCGCGATCAAGAAACTCATGGAGCTCAAGCCTAAAACCGCGCACATATTGCGGGAAGGGGAGGAACTTGAGGTTGCCGTGGAATCGTTGCAGGCAGGCGATGTCGTTTTGGTGAAGCCGGGAGAAAAAGTTCCCGTTGACGGAATCGTGTTATCCGGACAATCAACTATTGATGAATCCATGCTGACCGGTGAAAGCATGCCGGTCGCGAAAGAAACCGGTCAAAAGGTGTTTGCCGCCACGATGAATAAAACCGGCAGCTTTACGTTCCGCGCAACCGGTGTGGGATCGGAGACCATGCTGGCGCATATTATCCGGATGGTGGAAGAGGCGCAGGGCTCTAAAGCGCCGATCCAGCGCCTGGCGGACCAAGTGGCCTCCGTTTTTGTGCCGGTTGTTTTTGCTATCGCTTTTGTCACGTTTGGCGTCTGGTATCTTCTGCCTGCCGATGCGAGTTTCAGCCGCGCATTAATCAATTTTGTTTCGGTATTGGTGATTGCCTGCCCCTGTGCGCTGGGACTGGCCACACCGACGGCCATCATGGTCGGCACGGGTCTGGGCGCGCAAAGCGGCATTTTGATCAAAGGCGGCGAAGCCCTCGAAAAAATCCATCAGCTCACCGTTATTGTTTTTGATAAGACCGGGACGCTGACGCGCGGCGAACCGGAAGTGACGGAGGTTGTGGCTGCCGACGGCTTGGATGAACGCTTCGTGCTGGCCGTGGCCGCCGCGCTGGAAAAAACATCGGAGCATCCGCTGGCCCGGGCCATTTTACGGCGGGCGCAGACGGATCAGATCGTATCGGCCCCGGCGGAACAATTTCTTGCGCTGTCCGGCATGGGCGCCAGAGGGGTTGTTGACGGCCAGTTGAGTTTGATCGGCAATCGGTTGCTGATGAACGATCAGGGTGTTTCGATTGATCTCCCGGATGATACTACGGCTATATTGGAAAATTCGGGGAAAACCGTTGTTTATGTCGCATCGGAGCAAAAAATAATCGGCCTTATCGCGCTGGCCGATGTGCCGAAAGCATCCGCCAGACAGGCTGTGGAAAGCCTTAAGCGCAGAGGTTTGAAAGTGGCAATGGTGACCGGTGATAATCAAGGCACGGCAAAAAGTATTGCCGATCAACTGGGCATTGAACGGGTGATGGCGGAGGTATTGCCGGGAAGCAAAGCGGAGGAAATCAGAAAATTACAGGCGGAAGGTGAGGTCGCGGCCATGGTGGGCGACGGCATCAACGACGCGCCGGCGCTCGCTGCGGCCGATGTGGGCATTGCCATCGGCGCGGGAACCGATGTGGCGATTGAGGCCGCCGACATCACGCTGATCCGTGATGATCTGACGGCGGTGCCGGAGGCAATAGCGCTTTCGTTTGCCACCATGCGGGTTATCAAGCAGAATCTTTTCTGGGCATTTATCTACAACATCATCGGCATTCCGATTGCCGCAGGCGCTCTTTATCCTTTTTTCGGCATTCTGCTCAATCCGGAATTTGCCGCCGCCGCGATGGCGGCGAGTTCCGTTTCGGTCGTCAGCAATTCGCTGAGACTGCGAAGGGTTTGGGGGAAGCGACAAAGGTTCAAGGCTGAAGACTGACCACCTAAAGGTGGCGCGAGGCACAAAGAAAAATTCAGAAATTCCAGAAATTTGCCGTAGAAGCAGCGCTCCTGTCAAAACCCGCCGGCTGTGTAAGGACGGAAGCATCCGCCATGTCAGTATTGCCATGTCGCCAATCAAACAGTGAAAGACGCGCGCCGCAGAAACTGATTTCCGGCGAAAGGGGACGTCCCAATGCTGCGCCAATTTGCCACCCGAATGGAGTGGTTAAATTTGAGCGCGAAGGACCTCACGATCGTTTCGTGCAAAAATGACCTTGTGTTAAGACAAAAAAACTGGCATTAGAATGCTGAAAGCAATTTAATTGTCTTGATGGTCAAATCCGGCGGAAGTTAAATGAAAACAACATCTAAAACAAAATCCAACCAGCCTGATCAAAATGATCCCGCCGGGCAAAGTGATTTATCCCATCTGGCGGAGGCCATCGTCTCCAATGCCGGCAGCGGCATCTATATCGTGTCGCAGGGCTGCTTCGTCTATGTCAGCCGGCTTTACAAAAAACTGACCGGCTATACGGATGCAGAGCTCATCGGCGTCTGCTCTCTGGATAATATTCATCCCGATGACCGGGAAATGGTCCGCAATGAAGCCATTTGCTGCCTGAAAGCACAGCGCCACGAACCTTATGAATACCGTTTCATCAATAAGAAAAATGAAATCATGTGGGTTTTGGAAACGATCACGCCGATCGTTTATAAAGGCGCAAGAGCCACGCTGGGCAGTTTCATGGATATCACCGGCCGTAAACAGGCCGAGGAGGCGCTGCAAAAGAGCGAAGAAAAATACCGCAATATTTTCAATAATGTTCACGAAGGGATTTACCAGGCAACTCCCGAAGGGCGATTTATACTGGTCAATCAGGCCATGGCGCAAATTCTGGGATATGAATCTCCCGAGGAACTGCTTCAAAGCATTACCGACATTTCTTCTCAGCTTTATGTTCAGCCGGATGACCGGAAAAAAGTTATCGAACTGATCGAACGGCAGGGCTTTGTCCGGGACATGGAACTGCAATTCTACCGGAAGGACAAACGCAAAATTTGGGTTTCCCGGACCATGCAGGCCGTCCGCGACGATCATGGAAATATTCAATACCTGGAAGGGCTTATTGATGATATTACCGACCGGAAAAACAGTTTTGATCAATTGCGCAAGGCTCTGAGCGGAACCGTCCAGGCCATTGCCTCTTTGGTGGAAACAAGAGATCCTTACACGGCGGGCCATCAGGACCGGGTTGTGGATCTGGCGCGCGCCATCGCCCGGCAGATGGGGCTGTCCAAAGAGCAGATTGACGGTCTGCGCATTGCCGGCAAAATCCATGACATCGGCAAAGTCTCCGTTCCTGCGGAACTGCTCAGTCTGCCCCGGAAATTAAGCGACCTGGAGTTTGAACTGATTAAAACTCATGCTCAAGCCGGGTATGAAATCATTAAGGATATTGAGTTTCCCTGGCCTATTGCCCGAATCGTTTTGGAACATCATGAGCGGATGGACGGCTCCGGATATCCCAACGGATTAACCGGGAAAGACATTCTTCCGGAATCCCGGGTTCTGGCGGTGGCCGACGTAGTGGAAGCAATGGCCACCCATCGTCCTTATCGGCCGGCATTGGGTCTTTCAGCCGCCTTGGAGGAAATTACCAGGAACAGGGGGGTGCGCTACGATAAAGATGCGGTGGATGCCTGCCTGTGTCTTTTCCGGGAGAAGAAATACACGATTAATTAACCATTGATATTGAAACCGGAATGCCGCTATTTGCTCATCATCCGGTCCATTGATTTCACCGCGGGTCATGCCGATCCAGTTCCTTCCTGACCGCCAATCCGAGTTTCTCCATGACATAGGGTTTTTTTACGTATCCGCCCGCACCGAGGGCATGGGCGGCATGCACCCGATCCGACTCTGAAAAACCGCTGACAATAATCGCTTTTTGTTGCGGTTGAATTTCCAGAACACGTCTGTAGGTATCGAGTCCATCCATGCCGGGATCCATAATCATATCCAGGACAAGCAGATCGACCTGATGCCCTTTGATGTAAGCGATTGCGGCCTCACCGCTGTCAACGATGGACACTTGATAATTCAAATTCCTCAGCATTTCAGCCGCCAGATTGCGCTGGTCCTGCACATCATCGACGACAAGAATCGTTTCATTTTTCCCCATATACTCGGAAACGGCTACAGAATCGGCTTCAACGGAAATATTTTCCCTCGTTACAGGAAAATAAAGGGTAAAGGTGCTTCCCTTTCCTTCTTCGCTCTGAACATTAATATAGCCTTGATGATCTTTCACCGTACCCCAGACCACGGCCAGCCCTAACCCCGTCCCGCTTCTTCCCATCAACTTCTTTGTATAAAATGGCTCGAAGATGCGCTGTAAATCTGCAGCCGGTATGCCTTCACCTGTATCGGCCACGGAAACAACCACATAGTCGCCCTCCCGAATCTGGTCATACCCGGACAGGGGCTTATCCAGATATTGATTGGTTGTCCTGATGGTCACGCCGCCGCCTTTCGTCATCGATTCACAGGCATTGGAAATCAGATTGTACAGCGTTTTGTCAAGATGGACGGAAGAACCGGAGATCTTCAGCAGATCCGGCTCAAAATCCGTATGGATCTTGACAGAGGGATGATGAAGGCACAAATTAGCAAACTCCGGCGATTGTTGACAATCGGTAATGATCTTGTTGAGATCAAGAACTTTTCTGCCGGGAACACCCCTTCTGGCCAATGTCAGCAGATCCTGCACAATCGCGGCAGCCTTCTCGCTCCCGTTCATGATCTTCGTAAGACGCGATCGAATCGGGCTTGACTTATCCACCTCATTTAAAAGGAGCTCCGTATAACCGACGATAACCCCCAGAACATTGTTGAGATCGTGCGCGACGCCTCCTGCCAGTGTTCCCAATGCCTCCATCTTCTCCGCACGCTGCAGACGCTCCTCTAAAATGTTCTTTTCCACCTCCGCCTGCTTGATTTGAGTGATATCGGACGCTATGCCTTCATAGTAAAGGATTCTTCCCTTTTCATCCTTGACCAGGCGGGAGTTCATCAGAGCCCAGAATCGGCTTCCATCCTTTTTGTAAAATTCAACCTCAAAGCCCTTAACGATGCCATTGGCATTGATGCTCTCAATGAATCTTTTACGCTCTTCGATACTCACATAGAGCTGGGTTCCTATGTTTTTTACCGTATCCATCAATTCCGCAGGGGAGTCGTACCCGGCCATCCCGGCGAAGGCGGCATTGGCGCTTAGAAATCTGCCTTCCGGCGTCGCCTGGTAGATGCCGAAAATGGCGTGTTCATAAATATTGCGATACTTCTTTTCGCTTTCCTGCAGCGCCACCTCCGCCTGCTTGCGCTCCGTGATGTCGCGAGCCACGGCCTGCCAGCCTTTCACCTGACCATAGTCCACAACTAACTGCGTATTTTGCCCGAGCCACATCTCACGGCCATCTTTCGTGAGAATGAGAAATTCATAATACGTATTTTCAACCCGATTTCTCATTTGACTCACTAAGAATTTAACGGATTCATCACGCATGTCCGGACGGATAAATGACGAAAAATGCTTTCCGATAAACTCTTTTTCTTCATATCCTGTAATACGCAGCGCCGCCGAATTTGCGAAGTTGAAGTGTCCGGTCGCGTCCGTTCTGTAAACAATATCACTGGCATTTTCCACCAATGCCCGATACCGTTTCTCGCTTTCCTGCAGCGCCTCCTCCACCCGCCGACGCTCCGTGATGTCGCGGGCTACAACCTGAAAACCTTGCACATGGCCATCTTTCACAACTAAATGCGTATTTTGCCCAAGCCAGATCTCACGGCCATCTTTTGTGAGAATGGGATATTCGGAATAGGCATTGGGGATTCTTTTCACGAACTGACGACCGAAAAACCTGACGGCATCGTCACGCATGTCCGGGTGGACCATGGACGCATAATGTTTCCCAATAATCTCCTCTTCTCGATAGCCGCCATTCAGGAGCCCCGCCGAATTTACGAAGGTGATATTTCCCGTGCTGTCCGTTCTGAAAACAATATCACTGGCGGTTTCCACCAATGACCGGTACCGCTCTTCGCTCTCCCGCAGGGCCTCCTCCGCCTGCTTGCGCCCGGTCATGTCGCGCAAGGTTCCGGAAGTGCCATGGGGCTTGCCATCTCGACCGATCAGGATGCTTGCCGTGAGTGATGCATAGAGCTCTGTGCCGTCCTTCCTCTTCATCAGGACTTCATAATCCCTGAGGGATCCGCTGCGGGATAGTTCCGCTAAAAGTTTTCCCCATCCTTGCGGACTGGTATAGATATTCGCAACCGGCTTACCGATCAGCTCATCAGGATGCCAGCCCGTGAGGCGATAGGCTGATGGAGAGACGACCCGGATGATATCCTGCTCATCGCTCTGATAGTAGAGGTCCTCGAAGGATTCAAAAATCCGCCGATACTTGACTTCGCTTTCCCTCAAGGCTGCTTCTGCTTTTTTCCGCACGGTGATGTCCGTTACGGTAATCAAAGCCGTGGGTTTATCTTCATATTTGATGCGGTTTCCGCTCAGGCTGACCCATTTTACCGTGCCGCTTTTTGTAATGATTTTGAATTCGTATGACCCGGGAGGTAACTCTCCCTTTTGATGAAGGTAACCGCTTTGTTTTACAATCTCCCGGTGATCCGGGTGCACAAAATCCCAGAAGTGCATGCTGTAGAGCTCTTCTTCCGTGTAACCGGAATGTTCGACAGCCGCGCGATTTGCGTAAATCCAGCGGTCATCCTGGTGCATCATGATGGCAAAAGAGCTTGATTCGGCCAGCGTACGGAAGGTTTCTTCACTTTTTTTTAATTTCTCTTCCACCTGCCGGCGCTCTGATTCCAATTGCTCCAGTTCTTTGTTCCGCTGCTTTAAAGCGGATATTTCTGCGATCAGTTCCTGTTTTTTCATGGCCTGGTCATTCATTTTATGCCCCTGATTGATCATCATGCCTTAAAATCGTTAATTTTTTCATATCACTCTTGTCCAAATTAGCTTTTAAAATACAGGATCATGTTGAGCCCTGATTTGTTATATGGGCTGTACGAGGAGCAAATACAGACAAGGGAGGACTCAACGATGCAGAGAATTAGTAACATATTCAGCCAGCTGTTACAATTATTTCCTCGACTGGAATTTCAGAGCGCGGTTACGGCGACGAAAGCAGAGCATCATATGCGGGGTTTCGCCTGCCGGGGGGGGGAATTTGTGAGGATGCTGTTTTGTCAATTGGACACGGGGTGTCATCTCCGGGTGAAACGTCATTCAGAGATTAGAACTCATTTTTACCGACAATATTTTGTCCGGCGACGAAATTTCTTTTTTTAATAGGAAATTTTGTCATTTTGGAGAGTTTTCGGACAAAAGGCCGGTTTTTGTTGGCGGCCTCCTGATTAACCAATAACCTCCAACTCGTATTTGGAATTGCCAAGACCAAGTTTTTCAGCCTCGGCAATCTGCAGCCGGCCATCTTTTTTGTGGAGAAGGCTTAAAATATCCCACCCCTCCTTGGGGATAAGGCCTGAAGCCCTTGAGTCAGGCAGAGGACTTACTTTGCTCAAAATGTCCAGGGTCGCCGTATCGATGG
>DFZJ01000118.1 GCA_002382045.1 Syntrophaceae bacterium UBA4059 | reverse complement strand
GCCGCAAAGGCCGTCGAAAGATTTGAAAATATGGGGTCAAGTCTTGAAAAATCACTTTCATGCTTTTCAAAATACTTATATTTCAAGACCTGACCCCATTTTCTACCATTTTCTACTATGATTTATCGGGCTTTATATTCAGTATTGAAGGGACTTTGCCGCTGGGGAATAAGATTGACGCCGGCATGGGCAGACGTTCGACCATTTTGGACTTCTTGTAAAAAGATGCGTGATTTGCTGGAATCAGCCTTTATTGTGAGAACCTTTCTGCCGGTATCATATGTAAAAGTATTGCCGTCAATGGATTTTACACGGCGGTTTTCCAGTTTCAGGGTTGACGGCTTATCTGCGGCCACAGTGATCTGTGGAGCCGCGCTTTTGTTGGGATTATCCCAGGCAAAAGCAATTGCCGGCAACAAAATCAGGATGATGGAAAGAATGGTTTTCATGGGGTTAATTTTAACATGATTCGTGGCATTGTCAAGACAGTAACAGAAGATTGATTGGCAACAGATCGATTGACAAGACAATCGATAGCAAAAGGCTGCCCTCCCTTTCCTTCAGGAGAGCAGCCTTTTTAAGTGAAACAGCATCATGATTTTAGATTGCCACGCCGATTGAGAATCGGCTCGCAATGACAAAGGAGAATTGGGACGCAGTCTCCATGCCCGGGATGACAACCGTAATTCTAACCCAGAATAGTTTTCAAATCCTCATCCGGTGTGGTGATGGGTTTGATGGCGAAGTTCTCCACCAGTACGTTTAACACATTGGGCGTGATGAACGCGGGCAGAGACGGCCCGAGGCGAATGTCCTTGATGCCAAGGTAAAGCAGCGTCAATAAGATTGCCACGGCCTTCTGCTCATACCAGGACAGAATCATGGACAGAGGCAGGTCATTGACACCGCAATTAAATGCCTTGGATAACGCAACGGCAATCTGAATAGCCGAATACGCGTCGTTGCACTGGCCGACATCCAGCAGGCGCGGGATACCGCCGATGTCGCCCAGATACTGGTCGAAGAAACGGAACTTGCCGCAAGCCAGTGTCAGAACTACTGTGTCCTTGGGCGCTTTTTCGACAAACTCCGTATAGTAATTCCGGCCGGGTTTGGCGCCGTCACAGCCAGCCACCAGAAAGAAGTGGCGAATGGCTTTGCCTTTGACCGCTTCGATGATTTTGTCGGCTACGCCCAGAACCGCATTGCGGGCAAAGCCCACCATGACTGATTTGCCTTCCGTGTCCGCGGCAAATCCCGGCAGTTCGAGCGCTTTTTTAATGACTGGTTCGAAGTTGCCGTCAGCAATATGGGCAACACCCGGCCAACCGACCAGACCACAGGTGAAAATATTCGCTGCATAAGAATCGCGGGGTCTCTGAATACAATTGGTCGTCATCAGAATCGCGCCGGGAAATTCGGCAAACTCTTTTGCCTGATTCTGCCAGGCGGTTCCATAATGACCGTAGAAGTGGGGATACTTCTTCAATTCAGGATACCCATGCGCCGGAAGCATTTCGCCGTGCGTGTAGATATTGATTCCCTTGCCTTCTGTTTGTTGCAGCAGCGCGGCTAAGTCCTTCAGATCATGGCCGGAAATGAGGATGGCCTTGCCTTTTTTAGCGTAAAGCGGCACGGACGTGGGAACGGGATGACCAAAGGCGCCGGTATTGCCCGCATCCAGCAGTTCCATAGTGCGCAGGTTGATTTCACCGCATTTGAGGACCAGGCCGACCCATCCATTCAAATCCAGTTCTTCGCGCAGAATCGCTGCCAGCGCTTCCTGAATAAAAGCATAAATCTTTTCGTCTTCCTGCCCCAGAATCTGGGCGTGATCCGCGTAGGCGGCCACGCCCTTGACGCCGAAAAGCAGGATATGTTGAAGGGACTGAATATCAGGATTAGCCGTTGTGTCCGCTTTGAGAGACGCGACTTTGGCCTGTCCGACCAATCCGGGAACGGTTGTTTCCGCCTTGTATGTTACAGCGGCAGGTTTTTCATCCACGTTGGCCCCTGCTTTTTGAGCTTTGTCTTTGAGGGCATCCCGCAGGCTTGTGCATTGGCCGATCAACTCGACAAACCGCGCCTGGTCAAAATCGACATTGGTCAGGGTTGAAAAAAGAGCCTTAACCGTAAACACATCAACCGCATGATCGACGATTCCCGCTTTGCGGGCATCCACCGCCACCGCCGACAATCCTTTAAGCGCGTAAACCAGAACATCCTGAAGGGCGGCAACTTCCGGGTCCTTGCCGCACACCCCTGACTTATTACACCCCTCACCCTTTGCCGTCTGTTCGCACTGGTAACAAAACATTGCTGAATTTTCCATAGACTGTCTCCTTTTATCTTTTAGTTTTTTTTGCAGCTTCATTTTGGAGGCAATATAATCGAAAAGAAACAGTTGCACCTTGACTTAAGTCAAACATCAGTGATATTTTTCACCGAAAGGATTAACGATGGACATCACATCAATCATAGCCGGAATTCCTTTATTTGAAGGCCTGTCGCCACAGCAATGCACCGCACTGGGAGCCATCGCCGTGCGAAAATATTATTCCCGGGGACAAACCTTTTTTGCGGAAGGCGACGAGGGCATCGGCTTTTATATTATTCTATCCGGCAAAGTAAAAGTTTTCAAACTCTCGCCGGAGGGCAAAGAACAAATTTTTCACATTCTGGAGGCGCCCGAACCCTTCGCGGAAGCGGCTGTCTTTGCCGGACGGCATTATCCGGCGTCCGCCCAGGCGCTTGCCGAAACCATGGTCCTGTTCTTCCCGAGACAGAAGTTTCTGGAACTGATCAGTCTGCAACCTTCTCTTGCACTGTCGATGTTGGCACTTTTGTCTCAGCGCCTGCGTAAGCTCACCACGCTGGTCGAAAATCTATCGCTCAAAGAAGTGCCGGGACGACTGGCGGCCTATCTTCTTTATCTCCATGAACGCAATGGACCATCGCCGGTCATTGAGCTGGAAGCTTCCAGAAATCAAATGGCCGGATTGCTGGGCACCATCCCCGAAACGCTTTCCCGCATCCTGAAGCGCATGACGGATGAAAAGTTGATTAAAGCGGATGCACGCTCGATTTCCATTCTCAATCAACAGGGGCTCAACGAATTAGCCGAAGGAGTAAGAAGACTGGCCTGACATCCACCCTTTGCCGGGAAGACTGTGCCACAATATCATTGGAGTAAAACGAAGCAATCTCAATGAGTCAGATTGCCACGGCTCCCGGGGGTCGCCTCGCAATGACAAAAAAGAGCATTACGAAACAGTCTCCGGAAGAGGGGTCAGGGCATGAACCGCAACCCCTTGTAAAGAAAGCTGAGGAAAATAATATGGCAGATTTTCTCGACAAGAAAAAGATCCGTCAGGTTTTCCGCAATGTGCAAAAACATCAGCATATTGAAACGCTTATTCGTCAATTTTCATCCAACAAAGAGGATATTCGTCTCACGGCCCTGAATCAGGTTGATCTTTCCGCCTGCCGGAACATCCTGGAAATGGGCTGCGCCTTTGGAGCATTTACCGAAGCCTTAAAAGGACGACTGCACCCGGAGGCAACCATAACCGGTATGGATATCATTGCCGAATACGAACCTTTTTTCCTGGAAGCCTGCAGGCGCGCCGGCTATTCGGGAACATTTTCCTCGACGGGCGTGCAGACGATTAAAAAATGCCCGCCCGCTTCTTTCGATTTGATCATTTGCAGCTTTGCTTTGTATTTTTTTGTCGACATGATACCGGAAATATCCCGTGTTCTGAAAAAAGATGGGACCTTCATAACTATTACGCACGATCAATGCAACATGCAGGAATTAATCCAAATCACCAGAAATACTTTGAAAGAACATCAACTGCTCAAGGACAAACAACTCCTGCCGGTCGAGGTCATCATCCGGCAATTTTCAGCTGAAAACGGCAAAATGCTGCTCACTCCCTTTTTTGGCCAGATCCGGAAACTGGATTTTAAAAATTCTCTTATTTTCCAGACATGGGACATCTATTTCTTTATTGATTATTATCAGTTTAAAAGTCCGTTTTTCCTGATCGGTACGGGGGCTGATAAAAAAAATATCGTCCATAAACTTTTACACAAATTACAGGACCTCGGCGCCGTCAGCAAAGTCATCACCATGTGCAAAGACGATGCTATTTTTATTTGTTCTCAACCCCGGTTTTCAAAGGAAATAACATGAAAAAACAACGCAGATTCTGCCTCTATTGCGGCGGGCCAATCACCCGAAAAAAGGAAGATCATGTCTGGAGAGATTGCTGTTCGCACTGCCACAGTTTTTTTTACGACAATCCGTTACCGGTGGTTTCCACCATTGTGGATGAATCCCGGCAGATTCTTCTGGTCAAACGCGACCGGGCGCCTCATAAAGGCCTGTGGTGTCTCCCGACCGGTTTCGCGGAGGCGGGAGAAAGCATCCAGGATGCGGCGCTGCGCGAACTGCATGAAGAGACAGGCATCAAAGGCAAAATAACCCGTCTGCTGGATGTGGACTCCTATAAAAGCCGTTTTTACGGCGATCTGCTCTTTCTGACTTTTGTTGCCGAAAAAACCGGCGGCAAAGTCCGGGCAGGCGATGACAGCGCCCAGGCGCGTTTCTATCCGATTGATGAAATTCCACCGCTTGCTTTTCGTCCCAATGATCGCGCGCTTTCGGCTTACATCAAAAGCAAAAAAGACTACTGGGCCATCCTGGATTCCATTTCGCATCCCGATGATAAAATGACCGCCAAGCGCAAAGGCGCTAATGCCCTGACGCGACGCCTGATCAATGACATTTTGAAGAATAAAGAAAAAATGATTGAGCAGTGGATAGAAGATATGACCACCAATCCTTCCACCGCCGAATATCGCCATATAGAAAACCACACGCTTTACAACATCTGCGACAGAATTATTTCACAAATCACGCTCTGGCTGGGTTGTGCGTACGATATCGAACGCATCAAAATTTTTTATACCAAACTGGGTTTGGAGAGAAATAAAGCGGGGGCAAAAATCAGCGGCGTATTGAGCGCCCTGAGTTTGATCCGTAAACATATCTGGGATGTCGCTCTGTCTCAGGGAACCCTTCAGAAAAACCTCGATCTCTACATGACCTTCGAACTGCAAAGACGCATGACGATCTTTTTCGATCTGGCTACCGTTTATATTACGCGGGGCTATGAAAAATAAGAAACCGGCAGAGTTTTTTAATACGCTCTGCCGGCCATACCTTAGAAAATTGTGACGGTTCTAAAAATCCTTGAATTCATCTTTGTCAAAGGGGATAACCTGTTCCGGCCTGACCGGCGCCTGCTTTTCCGACGCTGCCCCCTTCTTGACTTTATGAACAGGAGGCGCAGCCAGCATTTTGTGCGAGGCAGCCGGTTTGACCGCCATCTTACCCGAAGCCTTTACGTCCGGAGCGGCTTGTTTTTCGATAGGAGATATTTTGGTTTTGCTGACGTTAAGTTCAGCACCAAACATATCGGCCAACTCCTCCATCCGCTTTTCCAGGTGATTGACTTCAGAATTCATGGTCTCTGCCGCCGTGGCTGAAGCTTCAGCATTATAGGCCGCCTGTTGAACAATCTTATCCATTTCAGCTACGGCGCGGTTGATCTGGCCAATACCATGCGCCTGCTCCTGGGAAGCCGTGGCGATTTCATCAACCAGCTGGCTGATTTTTGTGGAAGACGCCATGTTGTCTTTGAAAGCCTCCTGTGTGGAATTGGTTAATTCATTTCCGTTCTTAACGGCTTTCATTGTGTTTTCGATAAGTTCACTGGTGTTTTTTGCCGCCTCGGCTGAGCGCATTGCCAGATTGCGCACTTCGTCCGCGACAACGGCAAAACCCGCGCCCGCTTCACCGGCACGCGCCGCTTCCACCGCCGCATTCAACGCCAGGAGGTTGGTCTGGAAAGCAATCTCATCGATCGTTTTAATGATTTTTCCCGTTTCTTCCGACGATCTAGTTATTTCGGCAATCGCTTTGGCCATATCATCCATGTGCCGATTAACTTTTTCAACAATGTGCCCTGCTTCCTGCATCATGGCTCTGGCCTGGGAAGCATTATCCGCATTCTGTTTCGTCATGGACGATAATTCTTCCAGCGAGGAAGACGTTTGTTCGAGTGATGAAGCCTGAGAACTTGCCCCGTCGGCCAGTTGCTGGGCGGAGGAAAACACCTGGGCGGACCCGGAAGAAACCTTATTGATGACTTCCGACAATCCTTTGATTCCCTTTTCCAATGCTCCGGTCACTTTACGGCTTACATAGAAGCCCAGAATAATCGTGACGATAACGCCAATGGCCGTCAATATTCCGGTTATCCGCATACTGGCATTTACATCCGCGATGTTGGAACTATCAAGGTTATAAAGCTGATAGATAACGACAATTCCAATCAAAGCCATGACAGCGGCTACGATCATGAATATGCTGATAACTCTCATTCTTAATTTCATTTGCGACATAGTTTAGCTCCTCATCTTTTTATTTTACATAGCATTTTTCACGTTTTTTTTCATAGCCTTTTTAATGATATTTTTTTGCTGACCGATCATGAAAACACCGTAGCCATTCGCGGTAAAAATTAATGACGACGACATCATCTTAAAATAAATTGTATTGACATGCGAACGAGCTTTCCCTATACTTGCTTCGGTACTGACGGTCACATAAATAGGAATTTCTAATCAATGACTTACGGCGTATCAGGATGTTTATTTTAATTATCAGACAGGCAACAAAATCCGATCACCATTCGGATAAAACAACAATGAGGAAGGACGCATTTTATGATTACGATAAATATTGATGGAAAAGACTGCACGACAGTCAATGGGCTGACCATTATAGATGCAGCCCGTTCAAACGGGATTGACATTCCCGCACTTGGATACGATCCGCGCGTCACTCCCCCGAGTAATGTTGAAGCCGCATTTGTGGAAATGAACGACGGCCTCAAGACCAGATTCGTTTCCGCTACGTCCACACCGGTTGTCGATGGCATGATCATCCGCACGCAATCAGAAGCCCTTCAAAGTTACCGTCGTATTTATCTTCAGGCTCTTTTGCGCCATCATTACGGTGACTGTATCGCGCCCTGTGTTTCCCGCTGCCCGGCGCATATCGATATTCAGAAGTACATTTACCATGTCAACTGCGGTAATTTTCTCGAAGCGCTTGCCGTGATCAAGGACAGTAATCCCCTGCCCGCTGTTTGCGGGCGTGTCTGCCCTCACCCCTGCGAAGCGGATTGCCGGCGCAACGCCCTGGACGGCGCCGTTAACATCAACGGCATCAAACGCTACGTCGCCGACTGGGACACGTTCCAGTTGGAGCCTTATAAGCCCGTATGTCTTCCGGACACAGGACATCAGATTGCCATTATCGGCGCGGGACCGGCGGGACTTTCCGCCGCCTGGTTTTTGCGGCGGATGGGTCATTCGGTTACCATTTTTGAAATGCAGGAAGCGGCAGGCGGCATGCTGCGCTGGGGAATCCCATACTACCGCCTGCCTGAAAAGGACCTGGATACGGAAATCCAAAACATCCTCGCTCTGGGGGTCAACATCTTCTATAACAAAAAATTGGGGCGCGATTTCACGCTGGAATCGCTCAAACGGGACGGCTTTGAAGCAGTCTTTTTAGGACTGGGCGCGCAAAAAGCAACCGCTATGGGAGCAAAAGGTGAAGAGACCCGGGGCGTCATGTCCGGTCTCGATTTTCTCGCCAGACTCGCTCGGGGTGAAAAGCCGGCGCTTGGCAATCGTGTCATTGTCATCGGCGGCGGCAATACGGCCATGGACGCGGCGCGCAGCGCCGTTCGGCTGGGCGTCAAAGAAGTGATTGTCGCCTATCGGCGCACGCGTCAGGAAATGCCTGCCCAGGACGTCGAAATTGAAGAGGCCATTGAAGAAGGCGTAAACATGCAATTTCTCACCGCACCGGTTTCCATTGCCGGCGCGGGCGACATCTTGCAAATGACCTGCGTGAGGATGGCGCTGGGAGAGCCGGACAAAAGCGGCAGACGGCGTCCCGTCCCGCAGGAAGGTTCGGAATTTACCCTCACGGCAACTACGATTATTTCCGCCATCGGCCAGGCGGTAGACGGCTTCTGTGTCGGCGATAAGACGTTAATTGACAAAGGGGGCCATGTTGTGGTGAATCCGCAAACGATGCAAACGGCCCTGCCCTGGGTTTTCTCCGGCGGCGACTGCGTCACCGGCCCGGACATCGCCATTGCCGCCATCGGCGCGGGCAAACGCGCCGCAGCAGCCATCCATGAATATGTCTGTGCGGGATCCGTCACGATAAAGGACGATCCCTATACCTGCACCAAAGGCACATGGAAGGATTTGCCGCCGGATACGTTCAAGGATATCAAACGGGCGCATCGTCAGGAAGTACCGGTGCTGGAACCGCAAGCCAGAAAAACAAATTTTGAAGAATCGTCCGCAACGTGGGATCAGGAAACCGTTATGGCGGAAGCCTCCCGCTGTATCGCCTGCGGCTGCACGGAACGCTATGACTGCCAGCTTCGCAACTATGCCAGCGAGTATGGCGTCGAATATGATCCGACGCAACCGGCCAAACCTTTGCCGATTGATGAAAACCACCCCATCATCACGCGGGATGCAGGCAAGTGTATTTTGTGCGGCCTGTGCCTGAAAGTCTGCCGTGAAATGGAGGGTGTCTCGGCGCTGAGCTTCTATGAAACCAACGATGTTTTAACCATCGGCCCCAACGATCATCGGCCGTTGGATCTGACCGCCTGCGTGGCCTGCGGCCACTGTGCCATGGTCTGTCCCACCGGCGCGCTGACGCTGAAGCCTGCGCTGCCCGATGTTTACCGGGCACTGAAAAATCCGGACTTGACCGTTGTCGCTCAAATCGCTCCCGCCGTCCGCGCCGCTTTCGGCGAAAAATATGGCATCGCGGGCGCCGACGTCATGCCGGTTTTGAGCGCCTGCTTGAAGCAGTTGGGCTTTAATTTTGTCTTTGACACCTGCTGGGCGGCCGATCTGACCATCATGGAGGAAGGCACGGAATTTCTGTCACGCCTGGCCGAAGGCGGCATCCTGCCGCAAATTACGTCCTGCTGCCCGGCCTGGGTTAATTACTGCGAAAAAATGGCGCCGGATATTTTGCCGCATCTGTCCTCCTGCAAATCGCCCCAACAGATGTTCGGCGCGGTCATGAAGCAATATTTCGCCAAACAACTCAAGGTTCGGCCGGAGTTGCTGTATTTTGTTTCCATCATGCCGTGTAACGCCAAAAAATATGAATCCATGCGCCCCGAGTTCAAAACCGATCATCTCCAGGATGTAGATAAAGTTCTCACAACCTGGGATGTCATGACCATGCTCGGAGAAAAAAATATCGATCCGCGCAAGATAACGCCGCAGCCGGTGGATGCTTTCTTTGGCAAGGTATCCGGCGCGGGAATCATCTTCGGCGCCAGCGGCGGTGTGGCCGAAGCAGCGCTTCGTCTGGCGGCGGAACGCGTCATGGGCAAACGAATGGAAAGCTTTAACTATGATGGCGTCCGCGGACTCCAGGGCGTCAAAGAAACCACCATTGCCCTGGGCGACTCCCAAGTGCGTCTGGCCGTGGTCAGCGGTCTGCAAAACGCCCAGGCATTGATCGACCGGATGCGGGCCGGCGACGCCCCGTACGATCTGATTGAAATTATGGCCTGTCCCGGCGGCTGCATCAACGGCTCCGGCAATCCCGCGCCGCTATTGAAAAGCGACGCGGAGCATCGCCTGGATGTTCTCTATCGTCTGGATCAGGAAGCCCCCATCCGCGCCAGTCAGGATAATCCCTCGGTTCAGGATATTTATACAAACTGGCTGGGAAAGCCGGACAGCGAAACGTCGCACCACGCTTTGCATACCACTTACAAACGCCGTTCCATGCGGGTGCAGGACATCAAGGAAGAAGAGGTGGCATCCGGGCCCGTGGTGGATGTCGGCGTTTGCATCGGGACCAACTGCTATATCAAAGGCTCCTGGAAGCTGCTGGAAGGGCTGGCCGCCGAATTAAGAAAGCGCGGACTGGCAGAGCGTTTCCGCGTTAAGGCGCGTTTCTGCACAGGACAGTGTGAAGGCGGACCGAATGTGGCGATCGGCAATAAAATCATATCCGTGGATCATCTGGACCAGGCGGGGGCTTTTATCGACGCCCATCTGATGCCGCTGATCCCTGCGGAAGAAGCGGGTAAATAAAATGCTCTTGATAACGATCTGTGTCGGCAGCTCATGCAGCTTGCGCGGCTCCGACGAACTGGCATCGGAGTTGTTCCGTCTGATTGAAAAAGAGAATCTGGAAGGTCTGGTTGACATCGTCGGCGCTTTCTGCATGGATGCCTGTTCTAAAGGCGTTTCCGTGCGGGTAGGCGAACGCGAGTTCAGCGGCATTCGTCCTGAACAGGCCCAAGCCTTTTTCTACAGCGAAGTGGTTCCGCGGATCAAGACCAAGATCGCGCCGCGCAATACCGACAAATCCCCTGCGACACCCCCTTGCGGAAAGGAAGGCCCCTCATGAACGAACCGGTGATCATCACCAACCCGGCGCGTTGCCGCGACTGTTACCGTTGCGTCCGCCATTGCGACGTTAAAGCCATTCGTGTTCACGATGGACAGGCCCAGGTGATGCCCGAGCTTTGTATTCTTTGCGGAACCTGCATCCGCACCTGTCCGCAAAAAGCCAAAGACGTTCACAGCGCCACCCCGGATATCAAGCAAGCCATCCAGGACGGACGGAACGTCATCGCCTCGGTTGCACCATCCGCTCCCGCCTACTTCGGATTCCATCATTTTTCCGAAATGGAAGCGGCGCTCAAGCAACTGGGCTTTCACGCGGCCGAAGAAACCGCCATCGGGGCCGAAATCGTCGGCCTCGCTCATCGTGATTATGTGGAGCAGCATTCGGATTCATGGCCGGTGATTACCTCCTCCTGCCCGGTGATCGTCAATTTGATCGAAAAGTATTATCCCGATTTAATTCCTCATCTGGCGCCCATCGTCTCGCCGATGATTGCCCACGGTCGCCTGCTTGTCCAAAAATACGGACCGGATGCGTATATCGTCTTCATCGGGCCATGCATTGCCAAAAAGCTGGAAATCCTCGATGCATCTGAAGCAGGCGCGGTTTCGGCGGCCATGACCTTTCGCGGTCTGGCCAACTGGTTCCAGGAAACGGGTATCGTCTTTGAAAAAACCGTCAGCAGCTCTGAACCCTTATCGGTGGTGGACGCACGGCTTTTCCCGATTGAAGGAGGCCTGATCGGAACGGCAGGGCTAAGCACCGATATGTTGAATAACGCGCTGGTGGTCGCCAGTGGTCTGGAAACCTGCCGGAATATCCTGGGCGACATCCGCGCCGGTCAGTTAAACGCCTCTCTGGTAGAATTGATGGCGTGCACCGGAGGCTGCATTAACGGCCCCGCTATGGCCGATTTGGAAGGCG
Organism: Syntrophaceae bacterium UBA4059; assembly: GCA_002382045.1. Lineage (GTDB taxonomy): Bacteria > Desulfobacterota > Syntrophia > Syntrophales > Smithellaceae > UBA8904. Next base: position 5,986 of record DFZJ01000118.1, on the reverse strand, counting down.
GCATCTGCGCGGCGCGCCAGAAGATTATTGAATACCATCGCCGCCGTGCGATCTATGCCATAGTTGGCCGTGAGAACTGGCCGGATCTTTTCCGCGCATACATGGACCGGAAAGAACCTGTCCCGTCATTCAGTGAAGAAGAGATCCGATCGGTGCTGAGACGCGTCAATAAATACACACCGGACGACGAACTCAACTGCGGCGCCTGCGGCTATGGGAGCTGTCGCGAAAAAGCCATTGCCACGCTGCGGGGCATGGCGGAAGTCACCATGTGCATTCCCTACATGCGCAGCCACGCCGAATCCCTGCGCCAGGTCGTCATGGATGTTTCCCCCAACTCCATCGTCATCCTGGACAATCATCTGGGCATTCAGGACATGTCTCCTTCCGCGGAGCACCTTTTCGGCTGCCCGCTTACGGAGATGAAAGGCAAACATATCTCAAGGCTGATTCCCCTCTATGACGATTTTGTAGCCGTCCGGGACACGGGAAAACCGGTCATCGGCAAAATCCGGCGGATCAATGACGCCATCGTTGCGGAGCAGAACATCGTACGGGTGGAAGGCCAGTCGCTCCTGGTCTCCATCATGCGCGACATTACCGAACATGAAAACCAGAAGAAGAAATTCCTCGAACTGCGGTCGCAGACCTTGGAACAAACCCGTGAAGTCGTACGCAAGCAAATGCGCGTTGCCCATGAAATCGCCCATCTTTTAGGTGAAACCACGGCGGAAAGCAAAATGATCGTATCGCATCTGGCCAAACTGCTGGAAGAGGATGAACCCAAGTGAGACAACTGGTCGAATGCAACTGGATCAGCCTCAATAAAGCCGGCGAGGAACTCTGCGGCGACGCGGTCATGATCCGCACGAAACCGGATTCCTTTGTGGCGGTTCTGTCCGACGGTTTAGGCAGCGGCGTCAAGGCCAGCATCCTGTCCTCGCTCACCGCTGAAATCGCCGCCCGGATGTTTGAAGCCGGCGGCACGGTGGAAGATGTCATGCAGACCCTGGTCGAAACGCTTCCGGAATGTTCGGTGCGCAAGCTGGCTTACGCCACCTTCGCGGTGCTGATCGTCAACAACGGCTGGGACGCCAATCTGGTTTTATTTGATTCGCCGCCATTGATTCTCATCCGGGACAACGCGCTGTTCATGCCTTACATGGAAGAACGCCAGGTGAAAGGCCGAACCATCCAGGAAGCGCATTTCGAACTTTTTGAAAATGACTATATGGTTTTAATCAGCGACGGTTACACGCACGCCGGCCTGGGTGGCATCTACCGCATGGGCTGGGGATGGAAAAATGTGGCCACTGCCGTGCAGCGTTTTGTGCAGACCGGCGTGGATACCGTGAAGTTGACGGAAGCGCTGTCTAAAACCTGCATGAAACTTTACAGCGAGAAACCGGGTGACGACGCGACCGTCATCAGCATGAAAGTACGTCCGGCGATATCCGTCTGTGTGTTGACCGGACCACCCGCCAACAAAGACATGGACGAATTTGCGGTTTCCCGTCTGATGGCTGCACAAGGAGATAAAATCATCTGCGGCGGCAGCACGGCCCAGGTGGCGGCACGCATCCTTAACGAGAAACTGGATGTGGAATGGATACCCCCCTGGAAGCGCACCGGTAATGAACCGAAGAAAAAAGGCTCGCCGCCTACCGCCACGATCAAGGGCATTAACCTGGTGACAGAAGGCATCTTAACCATTGGTCAGGCCCTTGAAATTATGCGGAGCGCTAAAACAATTCATGATCTGCCCAAAGACAACGACGCCGCAACGAGGCTTGCCCGCTATTTTCTGGCAGCCGATGATATTCACCTGATTGTGGGAACAGCTATCAACCCCAACCAGGTTGCCGATCTGATCCGCGGTGAACCCATGAGAATGGTCTATGTTCGGGAATTAGTCGCGGATCTCAATGCCCGCAATAAGATTGTCACAGTGGAGAGGATATAAAAAGGTTCCGGGTTCACGGTTCCGGGTTCACGGTTCAGCGGTTCACGGTTCACGGTTCACGGTTAAATGGTTAAATGAATTCTTGAATCCCATCTTCCCGTCGACAACCCTTAACCGCTGAACCTATTCCTCTTCTTCCTCATGCACGATCATCTTGGATTCTTTATTCCGCAAAATCTGCCGCCGGGGGAGTGTTATTTTAACGGTTGTGCCGGTTGGCCCTTTCTTCGGATCAGCATTGGATTCAATAGAAATATCGCCATGATGGGCTTTGACGGACGCAAAAGCCTGCGGAAGGCCCAGGCCGGTTCCGTCGCCAACCGGTTTGGTGGTAAAAAATGGCGTAAAAAGAAGCGCTTTGTTTTCTTCGGCGATCCCCACTCCCGTATCGGTGATCTTGATAGCCACCTGCTTTTCATCCCCATCAACCATGATCGTTAACGAACCTCCATCCGGCATGGCTTCAACGGCATTTCGTGACAGATCAAAAAAAACGGTTGCCATTTGTTCATGGTCGATCCAGACCGTTTCATCCTTAAGAAAGGATTTCAGTTGAATCGTAACCTGATCAGGATGAGACAATTTATTCAGGCTCTCGCGGAGAATTTCAATCATATTGGTTTCTCTGAACTTCAGACCTTGCAAATAATGATGGCCTCCTTTCAGCAAATATACAATCTGAATCTTGCGTCAAAAAGTCAAAAAATTGAATGAACCATCCGGGAAACCTGTTGGATAAAGGAATACGCAAATAAACCCAAAACAACAGGAGGCACCCAGATGGTAAAAAGCATAGGAAGGATAGCAAGAAAAGGCTGACCAGTAAACACTTTAATCAGGGAAGGCATGACTATTTTGACTGATTTGATGCAAGAAATTTCTTGCACGGATTCCGTCGCGAACGGCTGCGGCGGATAGTTGATGAAATTTATGGCTCACGGATGGGGAAAAATGACCATGGGCGTGCAGGATTCAGGTAATTATATTCAGAGAAAAGGACTCTTTTACAGGCAACACTGTCAATCGCGGAACAGGACTGTCGACATTCGGATTCAATATCCGATGCGCTCAAAAAATAAATTTTATGTTTTAAGAGAATGAAGAATGATTAGAATTAAATTTTCCCCCAGGCGTGGACAAATGTGGACAAAATAAAAACGGGCTCCATTGCTGGAGCCCTTATTCAATGGTGGGCCAGGGCAGAATTGAACTGCCGACACTCGGATTTTCAGTCCGATGCTCTACCGACTGAGCTACCGGCCCGCCTTGTTGATTCAATCGCCGAAAAGCACGAAACGTCTATAGAATAAGGTTTCTTTTGTCAAGGTATTTTTTGGCCGTCCACTCCCGTTTTATCCTCAATTGGAGTTTCCGGCATTGCTGCTTGCGCTGGTAAAATATTGCCGGAAATATGACTCTGCGCCATGTTACTGGGTATCGTATCCGATTGCGCAGTGGCGTCGGGAATGGAAATTCCGGCAGCGTTCTCCCGCTGCTCACGAATAATCACGACCGTGCCGGCTATTTTGTCATGCCAGCCCTGCTTTTTTTTGTCAAAGGCGATCCAGATAAAACCAAGAGGCACTGTAAATAATAAACTGGAGACCAGATAACCCACTGATCTTAAAAAAGCGATACCAAAAGAAATCGGACTGCCGTCGGCAGAAACGACCTGCAGACCCAGTAAATTTTTACCGGGGGTCCGGCCACTCAGACCATGAAAATATGTAAAATAAATTATATAGAGCAAAATGTAGAATACTGAGATAAAAATTCCCAGGGCGCCAAGGCGCTCGGGGCTGGTTAATTGAGCAATCCAGGCCTGGTTTTCCCCGGACATCGCGCCTGCAAAATAGGCAACGCCGGCCACAATCGCCAGGATAACAAAAACAACCATGATGATAAATCCATCAATCATATAGGCGACAAAGCGCCGCCAGAAACCCGCAAACCGGTAAATCGCCATTTTCCTTCACCCTCCTGCCCGCTGACTGAATATGCCTTTTTCGTACTGAATAATGGATAAAATTGCCGCTGCCGCTGTTTCCACTTTTAGAATCCGTTTGCCTAAGCTGACTGAAATAAAACCTGACTCCCGGGCCCGGGCAACTTCATCACGGGACAACCCGCCTTCGGGGCCCACAACAATAAAATAATGTCCAACCTCGTCAAACCCTGGATCATTTAACACGTCCCTGATGTTTTGTTGATCCTCTTCTTCCCAGAAAATCAATTTCCGGGCATCGGGTGTCGCCCGGGAGAGCATGTCGGCAAAAGACAAAACCGGCTCGATGACGGTCAATCGCGGACTGCGCGAGCAACGGGCAGCCTCCCGGACAATTTTTTGCCAGCGATCTACTTTTGCAGAAGCTTTTTCTCCTGCGATCCGGCTGACTGAACGCACCGCGGTAAAAGGAATAATGACGTCCGTGCCCAACTCAGCGGCGGTTTTGACGATCAAATCCATTTTCCCCGCTTTCGGAATCGCCTGAGCCAGGGTCGTGCTGATCTTTTTATCCGCCTGCGGAATTTGCGTTCCCAGGGAAACATGGACGCCGGATGCGCTGAAACATTCAATGCGCGCTTCAAACTCGTGTCCAAAGCCGTCGAAAACAATGATCCCATCGCCGGGCTGGAGACGCAGAACCGTTTTCAAATACCGGAGATTATCCGGCCCCAGCAGGCAGGCTGTTGCATTTTGCAGTGTTTCGGAACTGTATATTCGGGGCAGCGTCAAGGCCAAACACTTTCCTGGAAATGTTTTTTATCGTTGGAAGCCGATCAGGACTTCATAACCGCCGGATTTTTTTTCAGCACGCAGCAGACCCATTCTTTTTCGGTCAGGACACTGTGTTTGACAAGCGGCGCAACCATGAAATGCTCTTCAATTGCGGGAACATCGGATTCAATAATCCCGGAAATAACCAGATAGCCGCCGGGCATGAGCAGCCTGACCAGATGCGAATGCAGCTTCAACAGCAATTTAGCCGTCAGATTGGCGATGATCAGATTGCGCGGCTGGCTGATTTGCGCCGCGTCATTATTGAATATTCGTAAACGGCCGTCCACTTCGTTGATGACAGCATTCTGGGCCGCAATTTCCGTCGCTTTGGGATCATTGTCCACGCAAACCACATCCTGCGCGCCCATCTTGGCCGCTGTAATGCCCAGAATCCCAGTGCCGCAGCCGACATCGAGCACGGTCCATTCACTGACGGAACGGTCCTTCAAAATAATGTCCTCAATGGCTTCCATACACATGCGCGTAGAGGCATGCTGACCGGTGCCGAAAGCCATACCCGGATCAATTTCCACGACGATATCGCGGCTGTCAGGCGCATATCGTTCCCAGGTTGGTTTAACAACGATATTTTTGCAGACGCGAATCGGTTTAAAATACTTTTTCCACTGCTCGCCCCAGTCCGGATCGGAAATGATCTCGGTCGCAAGTGTGGGCGCATCAACATCGGGGAAAATCTCCTCCAGACTTTTCAAATATTTGCGCACGGCATAAATCCGCTTCTCGCTGCGGACATCGGCGGGAAAAAAGGCTTGAATCACTTCAACATCTCCCTGCTGGGGCAAATCACTCGCACCGGGCGGCAGCAGCGATTCTGAAAAGACACCCTGCGCGCCGGTTTCCTCCAGAAAATTACTCAGTGCATCGATCAGATCCACAGCCGCCGTTATTTCAATTTTCAACCATTTTTCCGGTTCTTTTTGAGTCATGTTCATCCCTTAATATTCCTGGAGTCTTAAACAATTGTGCATTTATATAGCTTGTTTCACTTAATATATCAAGCTGCGTCACCCGTTTACATCACCCGTTTACATCTTGACAAAATTTCTCCTGAAGCTTACTGTGTACTTGGTAATACCACCAGCCATACGAGCAAAAAGGAGAAGAGATGACCGAATCCTTAATGGAACCCATCCGGACAAACAGCCTCAAAGATATTTTTGTTCTTCGGTTTGAAGAGCTGATCCTTTCCGGCAAATTTCAAATAGGACAGAAGCTTCCAT